>CAJOED010000138.1 GCA_905233335.1 uncultured Synergistales bacterium | reverse complement strand
CTTGGGCGTTGCTTCGGGGGTTGCGGCTCCGTCGGTTGTGGCTTTGCGTGTGCGTGAAGTTTTTGCGGCGGCTCTCTTGGGCGTGGCTTCGGGGGTAGCGGCCTCGTCGGTTGTGGCTTTGCGTGTGCGTGTCGTAGTCGGCTTCACATCGTGCACATCACTATCTGTTTGTACTTTGCGTGTTCTGGTAGCAGTTTTCTTTGTCGTTGCTGTTGTCTTTTTCTTTGCTGTCGTTTTCTCTGTCGTTTCATTCGGTGTCTGTATTGCTTCTTCAGGCTCTTTGGCCTTCACTTTTCTCACGGGTGAAATTTGAATTACCTCCCATACATAAATAATTTTTTTTCGCAACGCTAATTTATATCACAAATTTTAGAATATAATTAATGAAATTTTTTCGGGAGGATTTTTTTATCGTGAGATTTATAGGCTCAATCATAAAATTATTCATATGGCTCTCTGTCATTCTCATCGCCGCAGGAGCCGCACTATTCTGGTTCGACACTGGCTCTTGGCTCGTACGTCCTCTTGCTGAACGTGCCGGAAATTTCTTCCTCGCTCCCATGAAGCTCGAAATCAACAGCGTAGAAGGCTCACTGTACAGCGGCTACACCATAAGCGGCTTGAAGCTCTCATCAGGCGACCGTGAACTCTTGACGCTCGACTATGCTTCTGTGAGTCCTGACTGGGATTTAGTGCTTCAGGGCATGGACGGTATTCCGTTCGTGAAACTTCTTGACGTTCGCGGAGTAAGTTCCGACATGGACAAAGTGAACGCACTCACAAAACATTTCTCATCACCGAAAAAATCAGAATCGACAGCCACGACAAAAATCAATATCCCGAAAATCAACCCTGCTAATATCTCCCTGCGTGATGTGAACTTTGCGACACCTTACGCGAAATTAGCACTCTCTGCACTGACGCTTGATGAGGCAGGAAGGCTGACACTCGACACAAAAATTATTTCGCGCGATAACGTCCTCCCGATAAAAACGGACGCACGCATAAATTTTTCGCCGCTCGAAATACTATCATCAAAATGGAACATCGGACAGAAAAGCACAGCAGGACTTTCCGGGACAATCGACCCCCTGAAAGCAAACGTGAACTTCACAGCGTTATCTGTTGAGGAACTCATGAAGTTTGCGCCACCCATCAACGTAAAAGCATCGGGAAGGGTTGACGGCCGTATTTCTGTTGTGAGCCAGGACGGGAAAATTGCGGCTTCTGGTGTCGTGTCAATGCCGCGCGCCAACATTATGGATATACCGCTGAACTTCCGGCTCCCGTTCAGGTGGAACGGCAACAACTTCATAGCACTCGACGACGCTTCACTCAACACGTCAGCAGCAAGCCTGAAACTTAATGCTGAGGCTGATATTTCGTCAATGGCTGTCAAGGCACAAGGTGAAGCACAGAATATTTCTCTCTCGGAAATAGGGCGGATGTTTGCTCCCAAAGCAGGTCTGAAGGGTGAAGGCGGCTATCTGAAGTTTGATGTTGATACGGTGCTGAAGGGAGATATTTTGAGCAGTACGCAGGCGGACATCAACGCAAAAATGCCTTCTGTTACGGCGGCGGGCTTGAACATCGTGCGGGATCTCATTGCTCACGTGAAACTTACTCGCATGGGTGTCCCGAAAATTTCGCTGGGCGGTCAGGTGTTCGGCGGAAAGTTATTCGCTCGCGGCGAGGCTGTACAGGACAGAGCAGGGAACATAAAGCCTCAAGCTGTCGTGTCGGTCGTGAATATGGACGTTAATACTCTCGTGAAAACTTTTCCGGCACTGGCGAAATCCATCAAGAAACCTTCGGGGAAAGTTACGGCTCGTGCTGTCATTTTCGACACGCTGAACGTTGACGGACGCATTACCTCCGACAAACTCACAGCGAACGGCTACACCCTCAACAACATAATCATAGACACGAACTACAACAACCAGAAGAGCACGGCGGAACTCGAAAACTTCACGGCAAATTTCAGGGGAGCACAGCTGACAGCATCGGGGAATGTTGACCTGAAGACGAGCGCATTCACGGCAAATGTAGAAGCAAGGAACGTTGACTCGAAATACATACCCGAACTGAAAGACTTGGCCGGAACATACACACTCAAAGCGGACGCTTCCGGAAAGTATACGGACATTGACGGGGTAAAAGCGAACGTTAATCTCACCGGGAAAAACGCGGGGTATTCGGGGATGTCTTTCGGTAATCTCGAGGTGCCGCTGACTTACGCGAATAACATTCTCACAATCAACAGCGCGAGAACATCAATGCCGGGCGGTGTCGTGAATTTGCGGGGGACTGTCAACCTCAAGAACACAGCTAACCCCGTGCTGGACTTGGCCGCGTCGACAAACAACCTCAATATTGCCGGCGTCATGCAGAACTTCAACGTGCAGAACGACAAAATGCCGGTGTCCGGGAAACTCAACGCTAATATTCTCGTGAAAGGCCCGGTGAAGACAGCGAACGTTACCGCCGCACTGAAAGCCGACAACGTGAAGGCCGGAGAAATCGTCAACATGCCCAGCCTCGAAATTGCCGCAAGCGGGAACATGCAGAAAGTGAACGTGAACAAACTCACGGCGAAAATCAACGGAGCAGACTTGAACGGTACGGGAAACATCACGATGAACCAGAAAAGTTTTTCCGACAGCAAAGTAAACGTGAATATGAACGTGAAACATTTTGACCTGAAGCCGACACTCACAGCAGCAGGAGTGAATGTTCCTGTTACGGGAAATGTTGACGGGCGCATGACACTCACCGGCACCGTATCACAGCCCGCACTCAATGTGAACGTGAACTCGGTAACTTACGACAACAAGTACATAGTGGACGACATTGCGTTAAGGCTGCGTTCTCCCGGAAAAAATCACTACGTCGTGAACACCGCCGCAACCCTCAATGGATTTCGCCCGGAGATCGATATAGACCTCATGAACAACGACGGCATTTGGGCGTATACGGTCGACACAAAGCCCGTAGACATAGACAGGGCACTTACAGCACAGACAGAGAGCCTTTCGGGAATCGTGAAGGGCTATGTTACTGTGAACGTTCAGGGAAGCACAAAGGAAAATTCACCCATAAACGTAACGGCGAAATCGAACGAGCTTGACATCATCGACAAGCTGAAAATCACGAACATAACCCTCCCTGTAACATATTCTCCGGCCAAGAACGCTGTAGATATGACGAGGGGTCTTGCGTTCATGAATGACGGCGTAATCAACACGAGAGTACACGCTGACCTGAAAAAATCGTCGTGGGAAGGGCACGTGAACGTTGCGCACCTGAATTTCGGGAAACTTGCGGCTCCGTTCCTGCCTGAAGGTGAATTGGTCGGGAGTGTTACGGGAGAAGCCAGCATGAAGGGCGGATTCGGAGTTATGCCGATAAGTTTTGCGAACGGGAGATTTACGACGACACCGGGATATTTTCACAAGATGGACATAATCGACACCGTAAGCCCGACGAAAAAAATAAGTTTCGAGAAGATAGCGGGCACATTCTTCTGGAACGGCTCGGACTTGTTCCTGAATCCCGGTACAGGAGCTACGGCGGGAAGTGATGAGCCGCTCTACAGATACTTCACTGTGAACGGTGCTATGGGCATTCCCGGAAAGGGCTTGAAGCTCGTTTGCGACGGACGGTTTGACTTGAAGATACTGGATCAGCTTCTCGGCGCAATGAAGGGAGTATTCCAGTACATGACGGGAGGACTTACGCAGAGTGTATTGCGTGATGCGGCGGGTCGTGTGCTTGGCATCAAGAAGAAGGATTTTCAGAACGTGTCATTCACTCTTGCGAACTCGTGGCAGAATTTGAGCCTGCTGAACTTGAAGATAACGAAACCGATAGAGGACTTTCTGCCGATTGACCGCCTGAACAAGGATCAGGAAGAACAGAAAGACGACACGCAGTTCACGTTGCGGCTGAAGATACCGACGGGAGCAGGTGTAAAAAGTGTTGAGGAGGAGTCAGCCGGGGATCAGTTCAAGCAGCAGCTGATAGACAACCTGTTCAACATCGGATTCTAGGTGTAAATTTCCGTCTGACAGTGAAGAGATTTTGCTGTCAGATTTTTTTCTGTGTGAGATTATGCGTACGAAAACAACAAAGATAGGTACATTATTGATTTTCAGGAAGAATGTGTAAAGTGAGATAGAACAAAATAGGAAAAAAATGGTGGACTGTGAGGGACTCGAACCCACGGCCCGCTGATTAAGAGTCAGCTGCTCTACCAACTGAGCTAACAGTCCATGTTATTATTACTGGCGCGCC
>CAJOED010000137.1 GCA_905233335.1 uncultured Synergistales bacterium | reverse complement strand
AATCATCTTGTCGATTTCCGTAATGAGCGTAGCGGAAACCGTGCGCTTCGTGCGAATCATCTGGGTAGCTTTGGCGAATGTGGACTCGGTGTTGCGGATAATGTTCTCCATTTCTGCAAGGTTTGCGAGAGCCGTCAGCGAAGGATCCTGCGCATACATTGACTTGCCTCTCTCCAGTATCGTCCGAAGTGATGACAAGTAGCCCGTCATTTTTTCGATGTCCTCGTCGCTCTCGGAGAACTTGAGGTCTCTTACGCCCGCACGTATGAAGCTGATCTGGTTTGTGAGTTCTACAGCAAGTTTTACCGTAGTATCAACGACCTTCTGCAGGTACTGAACGTCCGTCTGAACAGCAGAAATACTCGTCCATGAGAAGAACACCGCAACTCCGAAAAGCGCGAGAACAATCCCGAAACCTATCGTGAGTTTTCCCGTAATCTTGAAATTGTTTAACATTGATATTACTCTCCTGTTTGAAATAGATATAGATTTGTGAATTTTTTTGAAACCCTACAGCGACATTGTTACAGCCTTAATCATTCAGGGGCAATCCCCTCCTTCGCCATAAGCCACGAAAGAGCTGCAAACGTCTTCGAGTCCCGTATTTTTCCTTCACGAATCATAGCCGGTATATCGCGCAAATTTATCTCGTATACCGAAACATTTTCGTCTTCGTCCTGAGGCAGTGATGATTCTTCAAGCTCTGATGCCAAGTACAGCGTGAAAAGTTCTGTGCAGAATCCCGGAGATGCGTAGAACTCCCCGATGCGGTGAAGTTTCTTTGCTTTCACGTTGAGTTCTTCCTGCATTTCGCGTTCTGCGGCCTGTGCAGGGTCTTCACCCGGCTCAATCAATCCCGCGCAGACTTCCAGAGTCTCTTCATGGACGGCATAACGATACTGCTTCACGAGGAGGACGCTCTGTCTGTTCGTGAGTACGAGCATACCGACGGCGGGTTTGTGTTCGACGACTTCACGTGTTGCGATGTGTCCTGACGGTGTGCGGACTTCATCACAGCGGACGTTCATAATTTTTCCGTCAAAGATTCTTTTTTCTTTCACGCAAATTTCTTCTGTTGAGATTTTTTCTTGCGGCATAAGAACACCTGCCCTTTTTTTGTTTTGTAACATGAATTTGATTAATTATAGCGCATAACTACATAAATTACACACTCACAAAATATCATGCACTGAAAGCCGCAAACCTGCCGCCCACTCTCTGCCTGACATTTTCTTTTTGCCTTCCGACTGCACATCAAGAAGCTCAACCCCAAAATCCCCGCACGAAATCACCGGGGACTTCCCGCACTCAATGACAGCACCGGGGCTTTCTGCTCTCACGTCATCACGGAGCCTCACGCGCCACAGCTTGAGTCTTTTCCCGCGAACATTCACGAACGCACCGCCGGACATATCGAGGGCACGCACGGTATCACAGAAAGTTTTTGCGCTCATCGTGAACGACACGGCAAATTCATTCTTTCCGAGCTTGGCCGCATACGTTGCTAGTGAGTCGTCCTGTTTCGTGAACGTCATGGGAGAACTCAACGCTTCCGCCGCAATCTTACAGCCTATAGCAGAAAGTTTCGCGTACATATCTGAAGCGTTATCGTCAGGCGAAATCTCTACTCTCTGCTGTGCAAGAATATCTCCCGCATCCATCGCCGCCGCAAGCCGGAACACACTAACGCCCGTGTAACTTCTGCCGTCGAGTAATGCTCTCTGTATGGGAGCCGCGCCCCTGTATTCAGGCAACAATGACGGGTGAATATTGAGGCACATGCACGACAGAAATGGATCGCGGATAATCTGCCCGAAATCTATCACGAATAACAGCGTGTCGGGTGTGAGTGCGCTGATGAGTTCGGCGTTCTCCGTGAGCTTCCCTGTTCGCGTAACGTCGAGGCCAAGCGTCGAGGCTTTGAGTTCTACGGGTGAAGGGTTCTCGCGATTGTTGCGGCCTGAACGTGTCGGGTTGCCCGTGATGATTTTTGCGAAAGTGAGTCCGTTGCGTGTCAGACCGTCAAGACACAGTGCGGCGAATTGTCCCGTGCCTATGAACCATGTATCTCTCACCTAGAAATGCCCTCCCGTGTGTTTCGCAATTTTCTTCTTGATTGTGTTGCGTTTGAGGGTAGAAAGATAGTCAATGAATAATTTTCCGTTCAGGTGATCCATTTCGTGAAGGAATGCCCGCGCCGTATAGCCTTCTGCTTCAAGCTCAAGAGTCCCGCCGTTGATGTCGCGCGTCTCCACTTTGACCCATTGCGGCCGGGTAACATGCGCATAAATTCCCGGAAAGCTCAAGCAGCCTTCTTCACTGTCCTGTATGCCCTTTTGGTCTACTACTCTCGGATTGATGAGCACATAGCTTTTTCCGTCGTACTCAATCACCGCAACTTTCTTCAGAACTCCCACTTGGGGTGCTGCAAGTCCCACGCCGTCATGAACTCTCATAGCCGAGAAAAGATCCTGCACGAATTTTGCGAGGTCATCATCAAAGACTTCTACCGGCTGTGATTTTTTTTGCAGTATGGGATTGGGATACTTCAGGACTTCCATAACATTAAGCTCATCACTCAAAATTTTTCACGCTCCCTGAAAATAATTTTTGCTCATGTAGATTTTATTTCCCCTTGTCGTTATTCGTCAATTTGTACGTGATATTCTTATAAACAGCATAACACCTTCACGAACTCACAATGACCCGGACGCAAAATTTTATATCGTCGTCATTCGTTAATTTTCATGATTGATTATCATTGACCTAAAAAATATAATTCACACTCATAAATTTTACACTTGCAAGGAGGAGAGTGATTGACCCATGAAAAATTTGAGTGAGGACATCGAGCAGTACATTCTGAGTCTGCTTGACGGTGAAGAAGAAAATTTCGTGAGTTTACGCCGCAAAGAGTTAGCGCAAATGTTCGAGTGCGTGCCGAGCCAGATAAATTACGTCTTACGGAGCCGCTTCACACCGGAGCAGGGATATTTGATTGAGAGCAGACGAGGTGAGTACGGTTACATTAAGATAGTGAAGATCTCATGTGCAAACCCCGAAGAAAAAATACAGCACATTGATGACATAATCGGCAGGACAATAACATTCACGGAAGCTCACAGACTATTAGAGACACTGCAGGACAGAGAGTTCATTACGAAACGCGAAAGGCTGTTGATTGAGATTGCATTGCGTCAGACGGAAGAAACGAGCAGGGTACGACAGAGATTTATTGACGAGGACACCGGCGAAATGCTCGCGAAAATCCTGAAACGTATGCTTTTCGGGATAATAACAGCGTAAGACATTCAGAAGGAGAGACGAAAAATTCATGTGGCAGTTTTACACGGAACGAGGGAAAAGAGTCATACAGTTAGCACACAATGAGGCCATAAATCTTGGGCATTCTATGGTAGAGCCTGAACATTTGCTGCTCGGAATTTTGCATGAAGGCGGCGGAGTAGCGTGTCAGGCACTTGAAGAACTTGGAGTCGACCCGGAAAATCTCGCCTCACACGTTCGGGATCTCATCGGGCAGTCCCACGACGTAATAGCGAAACCTACAGACCTCCCGTTGAGCCAGCGTATGAAGCGAGCGTTGGATCTTGCTATGGTAGAAGCCAGGAAAATGGGAGTGAATTACGTCGACACAGAACATATTTTGCTTGGCATTCTTGCGGATGATTCGGGGCTGGTAGTTCAGCAGTTCAGGTCAATGGGATTAACGCCGCTTGTTGTGTTGAAGCAGGTCAACGAGATTTTAGCGAACGGCACCGGGAAAAGCACGGCATACTCGAACATGGACACGAACACGAAACGTAAAGCCAAAGTCAAAACTCCGACGCTGGATCATCTAGGCACTGACTTAACAGAGAAAGCAAAGAACGGAGAACTTGACCCGGTAATAGGCAGGGAGAAGGAAATCAAGCGGGTAATGCAGGTTTTGTGCCGCCGTACGAAAAGCAACCCGGTACTCATAGGGGATCCAGGAGTCGGAAAGACCGCAGTAGTTGAGGGACTCGCCCGGCAGATAGCGGCTGGCTCTGCTCCTGACCCACTGAAGGACAAACGCATAGTACAGCTCAACATGGGCACGCTCGTAGCAGGGACGAAATATCGCGGCGAATTTGAGGAACGTTTGCGGCGTGTTGTGAAGGAACTCACTGACAGCAAAGGCGACGTGATTCTGTTTGTTGACGAGGTGCATACGATTATCGGCGCGGGAAATGCTGAAGGTGCAACGGACGCGGCTAATATACTGAAGCCGGAACTATCGCGGGGTGCGTTTCA
>CAJOED010000136.1 GCA_905233335.1 uncultured Synergistales bacterium | reverse complement strand
CTCACAAAACGTTCATAGTCCTCCGGCATTTTTCGGCGTTCGTAGTACATCTTGTTGTGCTCTATGGCAAACTCCACATCAGCAGGAGAAAGCGAGAATTTTTCAGGGTCAATCTGCTTCACGAGTTCTTCTCCGCGCTGTGTGCGAACTATCATTATAGATACGCCGTTGCGATTGTAACCGGGCATGTCCGGCATCAGTCCCCAGTAATCTCCGACCGTAATATCCGACTGATGATTTTTCCCCCTGACAACGCACGAATAACACCACTTGCGGGCATACATTCCGAACGCGCGCCCGTAGTCCGTCTCGTAGAAGGGAGCAAGAAACTTTCTGCCGTCCTCGAACTTGGCCATGACGCAAGGAGGAGTCCAGCCGTCTTTTTTGTGCCTCACTGTGAAGTCCGTAATGCGTGATTTGTATCTGCGTTCAAGTCCCTCTATGTATTGCCGGTGAACTTCCTGAAGTGTCGCCCCGTAGCATATGAGGTCTACGGTGTAGAGATTTTCTGTGCTGATGTCGTTTTTCGTGAGGTATGCTTTCAGTGCTGCCACATCACAGCCCAAGCCGATAAACAGAACTTTTCTGCCTTCCCGCAATTTTTCTCCGACACTCGGCCATAACGGGAAGTATTCGCCGTCCCGGAATATCCGCCGTTTCGTTTCAGCATACTTTGAGCGCCATAAATCTTCTTCACGCTCTATGCAAGCAAATTCACTCTCCCGAAAATCTTTTGAGTAGCACGCGCCAAATATCGTACCCCCCCGTAAGTATAACTGCTGATAAAACACTCGCCGCTCCGCCTGAAGCAGACTGCAATAATTTTTCCGTGTCGTTGACGTAACCCGAATACACTTTCAGTCCCGAACAGTCAAAATCTCTCATGTACCTTTTCCCCTTAGTATGTTTTTCTGCAATGTACTTCATGCCCTCGTCGCCCGGAAGCTGTAAGCATCGTAGCCGATATTCTGCTCAGTTTGCCGCAAAAATCATCGTGAGAAACACAACATACACCAGCCCCGGAAGCATATCGCAAAGTTTCAGCCGCGTAACCTTCAGCATGTTCAGCCCGATGCCCATAATCATCAGCCCACCTAGTCCCGAAATATTCGCGTACATGTCCGCCGTAATGAACGTCTCAAGCCCGGAAGCCGCGAACGTCAGCACTCCCTGATACACCAGCACCGAAACAGCCGAGAATATCACTCCGACCCCGAACGAACCCGCAAGCATCGTAGCCGCTATACCGTCCATTACGCCTTTGGTCATGAGGATTTCGGGATTATGCCGGAGTCCGTCCTCAAATGCTCCGATTATTGCCATCGACCCGACACAGAATAATAACGTCGACGACACAAAACCCTGCGTAAATCTTGCGTTCGAGGCGTGAAGTTTTGCCTTCAGGGTGTCGCCCAGTGAGGTCAATTTGTCCTCAAGCCCAAGAATTTCTCCCGTCAATGCTCCGAGTATCAGGCTCAATAAGACAGCTATAGAGTGTTTCGTGTTCAGAGTCATGTTTATTCCGACGTACATCGTGAAGAGTCCCAAGCAGTTGAAGATAGTATCATGCATCTTTTCAGGAATGAATTTCCCAGCCGTAAGTCCAAGCATACTGCCGATAAGAACAGCAAGCGCATTGAAGATTGTTCCGCCCGCAGGAAGTGCCGCAAAAATTTCTGTCATTATGTGTCGTGTCTTTCTCCTTGCACAAAAATTTTTCTGCAAATTATTATACGTGATAGAATTTACGCATTCAAAAATAATTTTCACAGGGAGTAATCACATATGAAGCTCAACAATATCATGAAGCAGGCAAAGCAAATGCAGACACAAATGATGCAGATACAGGAACAGCTTGCTAATGAAACAGTAGAAGCAGTCGTCGGCGGAGGAATGGTAACCGCAAAATTTACCGGGCAGGGCGATATGGTAAGCGTCAAAATAGACCCCGAAGTCATTAACCCTGAAGATACAGAAATGCTTGAAGACCTCGTAATGTCCGCAGTCAATGAAGGCATCAAGAAGAGCCGCGAGCTTATGGGCGAGAGAATGGGAGGTCTTACTGGCGCACTCGGTGCTATGGGAATGGGTTTCTAGTGGACGCACTCAACGAACTCATCACAACACTGAAAAAATTTCCCGGACTTGGCCTCAAAAGTGCACGGCGCATAGCTTATCACCTCATGAAGCAGGATAATTCAGAGCTTGAACATATCGGCACTATGATTTCCGACCTCAAGAAGAACATGAAGACCTGCCGTCATTGCGGGAACATCACCGACAAAGACCCATGCGCTATATGTGTTGACCCTTTGCGCGACAGAAAAACTTTGTGCGTTGTTGAGGACGTTGAAGCATTGTCGGCTCTCGAACAGTCCGGGCTGTACAACGGCTTGTATCACATACTCGGCGGGCGTGTTGCTCCCATAAAGGGCGACGAACTCAAAGAGAACGCGATAGATTTTCTCATTCATCACGTGAAGGAACTTTCACCCGATGAGATTATCGTAGCTACGAGTCCAAAGATGGAGGGCGACTTGACCTATTACGCGCTAATTGACACCCTGAAAAGAACAAGCACGGGAAAAGTTACTCGGCTTGCTTACGGTCTTCCGGTCGGAGGAGCTATAGAGTTCGCGGACAAGATGACACTTCACACAGCAATAGAATCAAGGAGTGAGATATGATGTTCTCTTTCGTTATTGTTGCGGGCGGAAAAGGCTCTCGTATGGGCGGCGAAAAAAAACAGTTCATGAATCTCTGCGGTCGTGAGTTATGGCGGTGGAGTGCTGAAACTGCCGCAAAGACTCCCGGTGTGCGCGAAATTGTGCTCGTGATACCTGAAGGCGAAAATCTCAATCCCTCTTGGCCTCACGATATACCCCTCATCATCACTCACGGAGGAAGCGAACGGGCTGTGTCAGTGTTGAACGGACTGAATGCCGCAAGCTGTAGTTACGTTCTCGTACATGATGCCGCACGACCTTTCGCAACACAAAAACTATTTCTCGCTCTCATGGACACCGTAACAGAAAATGCCGGGGCTGTTCCTGTTCTCCCTGTTGCCGACGCGCTGAAACGTATTGACGGAGAAAACATTACGTGCGTGAACAGGGACGGGCTGTATATCACACAGACACCACAAGTTTTTCACAGATTACGGCTGATTGATGCAGTGAGGGATAATCCGCTGGCAAAGGACGAGGCTGAAGCATGGACGAACGCCGGAGGAATTTTGCGGAAAGTTGACGGGGAACGCATGAACTTCAAAATTACGTGGCAGGAAGATATGACAACAGCAAGGGCACTCACAGAACAGAAAATTACGCGCACGGGCTTGGGCTACGATGTTCACCGGCTTGTACCCGGACGAAAATTGATACTCGGCGGCGTGAATATCCCTTCACCTTTGGGCTTGCTTGGGCACTCCGACGCTGACTTGCTCACTCACGCAATCATGGACGCGGTTTTGGGTGCGGCGGGACTTGACGACATCGGGACGATTTTCCCGGCAAGTGATGAGCGTTACAGGGGAGCAGACAGCATAGAGCTTCTACGGGAAGTTATGAGGCTGGTAGAGGCTGACGGGTGGACGGTGGAATTTGTCGACGCGGTAGTGATCGCGCAAGTTCCGAAACTCAACGCATACCGTGAAGCCATAAAGAACAACTTGGGAAAATTTTTTGCCGTCAACATAAAGTTCAAGTCCGCAGAGAATCTTGATGATGCCGGGCGCGGACTCTCTATGACGTGTCATGCAGCAGCTACACTGGGGAGGCATGGAGAATAATGCTTCAGTTTTCACACAACAGGGAATGCGACAATAAATTATGGTTCGGAGAGATCGCTCTGAACGGCTTTGAACAGTTCGTGATGAATGATGATATTATGATACCGCCGCTTTTTGATGCGTATGATGATTTCGTCAACCATGCGTGGCCGGAATTTGTAGAAGATAACTCGTACATGTAGTCATGTTTACTTTGGGAATAGAAACAAGCTGTGATGATACAGGAGTCGCAATTCTCCACAATGAGCGCGAAGTGTTGTGCGAGTATTTGTCGAGCCAGATAAAAGACCATTCACGTTTCGGCGGAGTAATTCCGGAATTTGCCGCAAGAAAACACCTCGAAAACTTACTCCCGTTAGTTGACCGTGCACTAGAGGACTGTACGCTTTCAGGGAATAGCCTGGATCTCATAGCAGTAACGCGCGGGCCGGGATTAATGGGATCTTTGATTGTCGGTGTACAGACAGCAAAAGCACTCTCGCAGGTTTGGGACGTTCCGTTAATCGGCGTGAATCATCTTGAGGGACATCTGTTCGCTCCGCTTGTTGACGCGGAAGATCTTAATCCCCCGTTCTTGTCGCTGATAGTTTCGGGAGGACACACGGAGATAATTCGTGTTGACGATTTCGGGAAGTATGAGCTTCTCGGACAGACCCGCGATGATGCAGCAGGTGAAGCATACGACAAGGCAGCGCGTATTCTCGGCCTGAAATACCCAGGCGGCCCCGAAATAGACAGACTCGCGAAAACAGGAAATGCACACGCCTTTGATTTTCCCGTCCCCCTCAAGAACACTCATGAAGTAGAGTTCAGTTTCAGCGGCCTCAAGACAGCGTTATTGTGGCAGGTCAAGAAATGCGGCGGCAATATCCCGGTGAATGACTTGTGCGCGTCGTTTCAGCGTGCTGTAGTGGAGGCGTTGACGGCGAAAATCTCTCTTGCGGCAAAACTCACGGGCATAACGAAAATTTCTGTTTCGGGCGGAGTGTCGGCAAACAGTGCGTTACGTGAAGCGTTGACGAACATGAAGGGTTTGCGCGTGTGGCTTCCGAAATTGAGCAGGTGCACCGATAACGCCGTAATGATTGCGATGGCGGGACGTAATGCGTTCATGAGGAGCAGAGGAGTTTGCGGTGAGGTAGAAGCGGATCCGTCGCTTCATGAATTATGATAAGGAATAATGACTGCGCAAATCACAAAATACATCTGCACTAACTGCGGCTACACCACCACC
>CAJOED010000135.1 GCA_905233335.1 uncultured Synergistales bacterium | reverse complement strand
GGCTCACGGCTCACGGCTCACGGGCACAAATTCTGTCCTCACACTACCCAACTAACTAGCACTCACAACACACAAAGCGTAAATTATCGTCCGGCTCTCTATGTGTCCGGGCGTTTTTGTGTTTCGGAGGGGCTTCTGTGATGGGTACAATATTGCAGAAGGCTATACGTTTGATTCTTGAGGGAAGATACAGAGAGTTATTCGCAAAATCTTTACATCGTCTTTCTCTCATGCCGTATTACTTATGGAAACGTCCCCTGCTCTATAAACAAATGAGACAGGATACACGCTTCACAATAAGCGACTCACTCCTGAAAATGATCCTTTCCTCCCCAGTAAAAAAATATACGATAGAAAATATTAGGCTCGGAAGCATAAAGCGTCGATGGAACGAACAAATCATGAACCTCACCGACACAGCAACATTTGCTTATATAGTGCATGGAGATGAAAAAATCTACAGGGAGTATGTGAGGACTGTTTACGAAAAAATACTTCACATGGACGAAAATATTATTTCCGACAACATAGAAAAAAATATTGCGGGCGTTCACAAAACTATAGAGACACTTGCGCATGAAGGCTACGACATTCACCGGGGAGCAGTTGTTGTTGACGAGGAAAATATCATCATTGACGGGCTTCACAGAAGCAGTATTTTATACAAGCAATACGGCTCTGACTATGAGATACCAGTCTTGAGAATTTATCACGAAAAATAATTTCACAAATTGACAACGGGATAAATGCGCGGTTATAATATCACGTCAACTTTTCATAATTCACGAGACGTGGCCGAGTGGTCGAAGGCGGTTGACTCGAAATCAACTGAGCGGCTTGCCGTTCCTAGAGTTCGAATCTCTACGTCTCCGCCATTTTTATATACGAAGGCAGGTAAAATAATAACGTCATGAAAATTCTCGTAATTAACTGCGGCAGTTCCTCACTCAAGTATCAGTTGTTCGACATGGAAAACGAGTCCGTTTCCGCAAAGGGTCTTGTTGACAGAATAGGCATCGACGGCTCAAACATCACTCACAGAAAAACCGGCGCAGATCCCTTCAAGATCGAAACGCCCATAAAAGATCACAAAGTAGCTATGAAGCTCGTACTTGAGGCACTGCTTGATGCGAATCATGGCGTTCTTAAGTCCCTCGATGAGATTTCTGCTGCAGGACACCGCATAGTTTCCGGCGGCGACCTCTACAAAGAGTCAGTGCTCGTTGACGATAAAGTCATGGACGGACTCCGTCAGTGCATACCCCTCGCTCCCCTGCACAATCCCGGACACATCATGGGCATCGAGGCCATACAGCACGCCCTCCCGAAACTGCCGAACGTCGTCGTGTTCGATACAGCGTTCCACCAGACTATGCCCGACTACGCATACATGTACGGACTTCCTTGGGAGTTCTACGAGACACACAGAGTACGCCGCTATGGTGCACACGGAACAAGCCATCACTTTGTCGCGTTGAGGACTGCTGAAATTCTCGGCAAGCCGTTAGAGAGCCTCAAGATGATTACGTGCCATTTGGGGAACGGAAGCTCAATCAGTGCCGTCAAGAATGGCAAGTGCATAGATACATCAATGGGATTAACGCCCCTTGCAGGTGTCCTCATGGGAACAAGAACAGGCGACATGGACCCAGCGTGCGTGCCCTTTGTGCAGAACATCACGAAATACACCGCCGACGAAATGAACAACTTCATGAACAAGGAGAGCGGACTTCGCGGAATTTCGGGTGTCAGCAGTGATTTACGCGACGTTGAAGAAGCAGCCAACAAGGGAAATGACCGCGCAAGACTCGCTATCGACATGTTAGAGTACGGCATCGCGAAATACATCGGAGCTTACACCGTAGCAATGGGCGGACTCGATGTTATCGTGTTCACTGCGGGCATCGGCGAGAACAGTGCGGCAACTCGTGAAGGCGTGTGCAAAAAGCTCGAATTTATGGGCGTGAAGGTTGACCCGGCCAAGAATAACATTCGCGGAAAAGAAGCAACTATCAGCACGGATGACTCAAAAGTTACGGTTATGGTAGTTCCGACGAATGAAGAGTTAATGATTGCGCGCGAGACAAAGAGAATAGCATTTGCGTAGTATCTTCAACGACGAACAGAAAGCACTAATCACACTCCCGCCGAGAAATGACACGGAAGCAGAAATGTTTTCGCAATGGGACTTCAGCGCGGGAGAACTGAATTTCGAGGGACAAAGTTTCGCGTTCCCCGACGGCTTTCACGCTGAGGCAAAAGCACGATGGCTTGACGGTGAATTACTCGACGTAGAAATTGCGGTTTCTGCTGAAATTACTGCCGAATGTGCGAGGTGTCTCAAACCTGTAAGCCTTGAAATATCGAATGAATTAATGTATCTTTATTATTCGCGCGGTACTGATGAGCTTGAAGAATTTGACGCGGAGTATATGCCCGTTGAAGTTGATTTTTTCGGACGTGTGCTTGATGTTATGCCGCAAATTCAGGAGAGTATTTACACGATAATCCCGACAAAAGTTTTGTGCAAAGAAGACTGCGCCGGATTGTGTCCGATCTGCGGGGCGGATCTCAATGAGGGAAAATGCTCGTGCAGAAATGAGGAAATAGATTCCAGGCTTGAAGTACTGCGGGATTTCAAAGTCGAATAATAATATATACAGGGGGATTTTATAACATGGCAACACCGAAAAGAAAAACATCACATGCCCGGACCTCACAGAGAAAGGCGAACTGGCTTCATGCATTGAGTGCTCCGATGACTGCGGCGTGCCCGAAATGCGGCGAGGTAGTATTAGCGCACCATGCCTGTCCGTCATGCGGTTATTATCGCGGTCGTCAGGTCGTAAAAGTGAAGACAGAAGAAGCAGCAAGCTGATTTCCGGGAAAATTGATAATGTGAGGATTGCCGGAGGTGTGTATGTGCATGTCTCCGGCTTTTTGGGTAAAAAATTATGAGTGAAGAAAAATTTTATTTCCAGTCAGAAGCCGCAGAACTCCTCAAAATGATGATAAGTTCTGTTTACTCCAACAGGGACATATTTTTACGCGAATTAATATCAAATGCTTCTGATGCACTGGACAAACGCAGGATAGAGACACTGACAAATTCGGAACTTGCAGAGAACGCTAACCCTGAAATAAAAATAGATATTGACACAGATAAAAAAACATTGTCCGTCAGCGATAACGGAATAGGAATGACCCGCGACGAACTCATAAAGTACTTGGGCACAATCGCGAAATCCGGCACGAAAGAATTTCTGATTGCAGCAAAAGACACAGCCAAAAGTGATGACGCAAAGAATGAGCTTATCGGGCAGTTCGGGGTCGGGTTCTACTCTGTATTCATGGCTGCGGACAAAGTAGAAGTTCTCACGAGGAAGCTTGGAACGGCGGAAACGTACAAATTCACGTCGGACGGCAACGGGTCATACACCATCAACGACGCGCCTCAAAGGGACGAATGCGGGACGACCGTAACGCTTTTTGTGCGCGAAAAATCAGATGATGACGCAAAGAATTATCTTGATGAGTGGACGATACGGGAGATTATCGCGAAATATTCTGACTTCATATCATGGCCGATAAAGTTCAAAGATAAAGTTCTCAACTCACAGAAAGCTATATGGCAGAGGCCGGAAAGTGAAATTACTGATGACGAGTACAAAGATTTTTACCGGCACTTGACGCATGATTTTCAGGATCCGCTGACTCACATAAAGATAAATGCAGAAGGCTCCACGAACTTCAAAGGCTTGTTGTTTGTGCCGTCGGAAGCACCGTTCGACATGTTCATGAATCCTGAAGCCGGCGGAGTGAGTTTGTACATCAACCGTGTATTTATCATGAACGACTGCAAAGACCTGATACCGTCATACATGAGGTTTATTCGGGGAGTTATCGACAGTGAAGACCTGCCGCTGAATATTTCCCGTGAAATTCTGCAGGACGAGCCTATAATACGCGTTATCAGACGGAGCACACAGCGAAAAATCTTCAACGAACTCAAAAAGTTACTCTCTGATGACCGCGAAAAATACATAAAGTTCTGGCTTGCGTTCGGAAAAATATTCAAAGAGGGAATAATTCAGGACAGAGAACACGCGAAAAATATATTCGACCTCGCAATCTTCAGGACGACGAACAATGACGAATGGACGACACTAGCAGAGTACGAATCGCGCATGAAGCCGGACCAGAAAGGCATATACTGCTTGGCCGGACGTGATAATCTTTCAGCGTTGAGGGCATCACCGAAACTTGAGCCGTTCACGAGCAGGGGCTATGAAGTGTTATTGATGACTGACCCGGTAGACGAGGTTATTTTGTCGCAATCGAGCTTCATACTTCCCGCAGAAGCAAAGCCGTTCTTGAACGTGGCAAGTGATGATGTTACCCCTGATACTGACGACGAGAAAAAAGCGAACGATGAGAAACTGAAAGCTATTGACACAGAATTTTCACCGTTGAAGGAGCTTGCTATGAAGATTTTTGCGGACAGGCTCGAAAGTGTCAGGCCGTCATTTTCGCTGTCGAACTCTCCGGCATGTCTGCGTGATGCTCACGGGGGAATGTCGATTCAGTTCGAGAACATGTTGCGCGCGGCAGGTCAGGAAATCCCACGACAGAAACGCATTCTTGAACTCAACGCCTCACATCCTGTTGTGAAAAAGTTAATGACGATGGCAAAAGATAATAGTGAAGGAGCGTCGAACTTTCTGAAAGTGTTATATGACCAGGCATTAATACTTGAGGGAGCTTTGCCGGAAAATCCCGCTGATTTTGTGAAGCGCATTGATGATTTGATGTCGCTTGCACTGGTGGACTAAATGCCGTTCTTACGTGCCGCACTGCTCAAAAAGAAACAAAGGCCGGAGCCGGACGAGCTTCTGCCTCCTGTTGTTGTCGTAGTTGAGGAAGAGCCGGAGGAACTTTATGAGGATATTGAGCCGGTTGAAATTGCTGCTGAATTTCGGGAAATTCCGGTTGCTGTTGAGAGTGTTGATGTTCCTGAAAGTGATAATGACGGTGATACTTTTTCGGAAGTTCAGGAAGAGGAAGGACAGCCGGAAGAAGTTGGCGGACTTATGGAGGAAGTTGCGCCGGGAGTCGTAGAAGAAGCAGAAGCCTCCGCCGTAGTTGTTGAGGGT
>CAJOED010000134.1 GCA_905233335.1 uncultured Synergistales bacterium | reverse complement strand
ACCCCCCTTGCAATAAATGAGTTATGCTGAAGATTTTAACACAAGGGGAGAACGCCTCCCCTATTCGTCATCATTATCATCATCGTCATCATCGGGACACTTCACGTTATACGCAACAGCCGTAAGCACCGGAATAACCAGCAGAGTCAGCACCGTACTCACAGTGAGTCCAGCCATAATCGTAACAGCCATAGGTCCGAACATTACGTCCCATATGAGCGGTATCATTCCGAGAACTGTCGTAAGTGCCGACATTGCCACCGGGCGCAGACGCGATATACCGTCCTCAACGATAGCTTCATACTTGTCGCGTCCTGCAGCAAAATCCGCGCTCACCTGATCGAGAAGCACGATAGAATTTTTCGCCAGCATTCCCACGAGGCTCAACACTCCGACAATCGCGAGAAAGCTCACGTCCATTCTCATAGCCCATAAACCAAGCACAACGCCTATTAATATCAGCGGGAGGGACAAGAATATTATGAACGTCTGACGGAAGCCGTTGAACAGGAAAATCATAATCACGAACATTATTAGTATTGCGGGAGGAAAAGCTACTGCCATACCAGCCATTGACTCGTCGGAAAGCTCCATTTGTCCGCCCCATTCGAGTTTGTAGCCGAGAGGGAGTCTTATTGCGTCGATTTTGGGCTTTATGCGTGCAAGCATTGCGTCGGCGTTGTCCCCCAAACGTACCTCACTCATTGCGGTCATCATTCGTTCACGGTCGCGGTGAATTATTATGTTGTCCTCAAATGTCGTTTCGAGCGTCGAGAACACAGTACCAAGCGGAACGGATTTATTCAGCGTCGGCGACCATACAGGAAGAGAAGAGAGAAGCTCTATTCTGTTGCGTTCTTCAGGGGTGAAGGCGGCGTATATCGCGAGGGATTTATCTCCGTCCCTGAATGCACCGATTGTCATTCCCGTAGTTGCTATCTGCATTGCGTAATTTATCAGAGGCCGGCCAAGTCCCAAGTTCTGCATCTGATCCTTCATGATTTTGGGACGTATCACCTCGACACGTTCGCGCCAGTCAGTCCGCCGGAATTGTGATGAGCTGTCCTGCTCCATGACTGCCAGTGCCTGTTTCGTCAGTCCCCGCAAAACATCCGGGTCATTCCCGAAAAACCTTGCGCCTATCTTCTCACTCATTCCGCTTCCCCGTGCAAACAGCGTACAGTGCCCTGAAGATTCCGGCATGTTCTCGTCGATGTATTGCTGTGTCTTCAGGAGAGTCGGCCTCGTGAATTTCCCGTCTTCCGTCTCTATCGTCAGCTGCGAAAATGCGGTGTTGTTATCCGGCGGTGAATACGTCAGCATGAAGCGCAAACCTCCGCCCCCGATGAACTGTGTAACGTTCTTTACGCCCGGCAATGTCTTTATGTAGTCGACAAGTTTCTGTGTTGCTTTCTCCTGCCCCGCTAATGACGTGCCTTCGGGACTCCATAATTCCGCGTTGAAGTATACCGTTTCAGCGTCCGGGAAAAATGACGTTGCCATGTTCGAGAATATATACATCGACACCCCGAACATAGCGATAGTAATTATTATTGTGAGTGTACGATGACGCAGACACCCCTCAAGAATTGCCCGGTACATGTGGAACAAAAAGCTGTCGTACGGATCTCCTTCCTGTTTCGAGGGCTTGAGCATGATTTTTCCGAGTGCAGGTGCAGCGATTAGTGCGGTGAACCAGCTCAACATCATAGAGATCCCGACAACCTGAAACATACTGCGCAGAAATTCTCCCGCCTGTGCCTTTGAGAATCCTATGGGCGCAAATGCCATTACCGCTATGAACGTCCCGCCGAGCATTGCCCACTTTGAGCCTTCCACCGAGTCTGAAGCAGCGTCCTCTATCGTCATGCCGCGTTCTGTCCCGACCAACATGCCTTCAGCTACAACGATGCCGTTATCGACGAGCGAGCCGAGAGCTATAATCAGTGCCGCAAGTGAAACTATCTGTAACGTTATTCCGGCGTAGTTCATGATTGCGAACGTCCCTGCTACCGTAATCAATAATACCAGCCCGATAATAAGCCCCGAACGCAAACCCATAAAGATTAGTAATACACCGACGACAATAGCGAGACTTTCGGCCAGGTTGATGAGAAAATCATTCGTCGACTTCACAACTTGATCCGACTGCATATATATCTCGTTGAGTTCTATTCCGACGGGACGGAAGGCTTCAAGTTCGCGTAACCTTTTCGACACAGCCCGCCCCATATCTACGACGTTCCCGCCCTCAACCGTAGAAATTCCGACAGCAAGCGCAGGACGGTCATTGAATTTCAGCTTGAAGCTCTGTGGTTCTGCATAATCGCGCCTGACTGTAGCTATTTCGCGCAGACGTGTAAGGTTTCCGCCAGAACTCCCTATTACCAGATCGCCGATGTCCTCAACGGATAATATTGCGCTCGTGGGTGAAATCCGTATATATCTGTCGCCGAGAGTGATATTGCCCATTGCTGTGAGTGTGTTCTGCTGTGTCAGTGCCGCAAAGACTGTCAGCGGAGAAATTCCCAGCGTAGACATTCGTGATGCAGCAAGTTCTATGTATATTGCTTCTGTCTGTTCGCCCAAAATTTTCACGCTCGCAACACCGGGAACTAACACGAGATTTTTTTTCAGGAAGTCAGCGTAGTCATAAAGTTCCTTCATTGTGTAGCCGTCGCCTATGAGCGCGTAATACTGACCGTAGACTTCACCGAAATCATTATTGACGAGAACTGTAGTCCCTGAAGGCATATATATTTGTGCGTCGTTGACCTTCTGCCGTAACTTGTCCCAAATTTGCGGGAGCTGTGAGCTGTCGTATTCGTCTTTGATGTCGACATAAATTATCGCGA
The DNA here is from genome assembly GCA_905233335.1 of uncultured Synergistales bacterium. Taxonomy (GTDB): domain Bacteria; phylum Synergistota; class Synergistia; order Synergistales; family Aminobacteriaceae; genus JAFUXM01. Next base: position 1,514 of record CAJOED010000134.1, on the reverse strand, counting down.
GGCCGGGCGTTGATCGTGAACGTATATGCTTTATCTCACCCATTGCCTGTATTGCGTCCTCAAGGCGTGAAGTTACTTCCTGTTCCACCTCATAAGCATTTGCACCGGGATATACAGCAGAAATTACAGCGGTCTTTATCGTGAATGAAGGGTCTTCGAGCTTGCCTATCTGGAAATATGCCATAACCCCGCCGGTGAGTGTCAGCAGACAAAGGAACAGAACAACCTGATAGCGTTTTATGCTTGCTCTTGCAATGTCCATCTGTAGTTAGTCCTCCGAAAGCCTGACCCTTTGCCCCTCGTGCAGGAAGTACACTCCCGCAGTAACGATCACATCGCCGCCGCTCAAAGTTTCGCCCTCAATCTCGACGGAAGAATCACTGCGCATTTGCCCGACAGTTACGGGTACCAGTGAGACCTGCCCGACAGCATAACGCCACACGTAATTACTGCCGTTCTGGTTGAGTATTGCGGTCGTGGGAACGTAAAATTTCCCGTCGGACTCACTATCATTCTTTCCGCCCGAAAAATCTACCTCGACAGTTACCGCCATTCCCGGAAGTATGCGGATGTCCTTCTGTGCCGGCATTATCGCGGTCAATGGGTAAGTGTTGGAGGCTGTAGCTTGTGTCGCAACTTCCTTCACCTTCAGCGGAAAAACTTTATCGGGCATTGCCTCAAAGCGTGCGTTAGTCGTGAAGAGTTCCGCGTATTTCTGCAAGTCCCGGAGGCTGTTTACTCTCGGTATGGGTGCAAGCAGTACATCGTTATCGGGAATGTTGAACACTATCTCCAGGCTCGACAAGTCCTGAAGGCTGAAGATAGTCTGTTTTGCGGTGATGTCCTGAAAGTTTTCGGCTTTTCTGTCGGCGATAACTCCCTCGAACGGTGCGCGTAATTCCGTGTCCTTGAGCGAGTCGCGTGCGGATTTCAGGTTTGCCTGTGCGGAACTCACTGCCGATTTCGCAACGTCAACCTGAGTCTTATAGCTGTCGTACTGTGCCCGTGCTATTACCCTCTGCTTGTACAAATTCTCGTAGCGCGTGAAGTCAGCCTGTGCGTTTTTGTACTGTGCTTCTGCCTGTGAGAGTGCGCTTTGTGCCTGTGAGACTCTCGTGTTGAAGTCGCGCGGGTCAAGTGTTGCCAGTAATGCTCCTCGTTTGACGCTAGCTCCTTTGTCGACGTTGATTTTGTTGAGAGTCCCGGAAACCCTGAAGGATAGATCCGCTCTCCGTCCTCCCTGAACAGTGCCGAAATATTTCCGCGTGAATGTTTCTCCGCCGCCGTGAATCGTAACTGCCCGTACAGGCCTGACGATTTCGAGTTCGGGTTCGGGGGTGTTTTCCTCACGTAATATGTTGAGGCCGTAACATATGCCGCCGATAATAGCGACACCGAACAAAAACTTTATGATATGTTTCATGAAGTCAGCTCCTAAAGATAAGAATAATTTTGCGGGATTATAATTTTTTGCGCGTAATTTGTCGTGGGTTATGGTGCTGTTATTTTTGTGA
>CAJOED010000133.1 GCA_905233335.1 uncultured Synergistales bacterium | reverse complement strand
GAAGTTTTCGCGCTGTGTGTCCGATGAACTTCGCAATCATGTCCGTCATCTTTTCGACCTGATTCAGAAAAACATTTACCCCCTTGTTTGTGATTTATATTATTGCCGGTATTCAGCAGTAATATTTTTGTGTTCTCCTGGCGGCTGTGTATGTGTCCCGCCGTATTGCTTCTTCGGGAAATAGTGAGATGTTTGCGGTGTGTTCCCGTGTTGTTCTCCGCGCTTGGGAAATCGTGAACATCTAACGTATTCCCTGCTGTTGTCATAATCTCCCCTGCTATGTGCTAGATGGAAACTATGAGCATTCGCCGTTCTATATCATGCTACCCGCTGTCAGTGCTGTAATCTCCCGTTTCTGCGCGTTATGCATATTGCCGTTTTTCATGTTGCCGTTGCTGTGTACTATGAGAAATCATGCGCTTCTGCCGTTATGTGTCCTGCTGTCGTTGTCGGCTTTATGCTGTAATCTCCCGTTGTTGTCCTTCCCTCGTCCTTCTGTTACGCCGCGTGCATTACGTACTCACTACGCACCCGGGAAGAACGGAAACGCTATCGGCAGAATGAACATGCTTATTATTGTTGCTATGATGATTAACGGCAGACCTGACTTCACGTAGTCCATGAACGTATAGTCCCCTGCACCGACTACCATAGTGTTAGCCGGCATTCCGATGGGTGTAGCATACGCGCACGAGCCGCCTATTACGCAGGCCATCAATACTGCTCTCGGGTCAGCGTTCATTCCCTGCGCAATCGACAAGCATATCGGAGCCATTAGTGCAGTTGTTGCGGTGTTGCTCATGAAGTTGGTCATCACACAGCACAGTATGAACACTACGAACGTGAACATAGTGGGTGAAGGATTTTCGCCGAGTGCACCGATAACTTTTTCGGCAATGAGTCTTCCTGCTCCTGTTTTGTCGAGAGCCGCCGCAAGTGAGAGAGTTCCGCCGAATAAGAATATTGTTTTGAGGTCAATGGATTTCAGCGCGTCGTCTTCAGAAATTACGTTGCAGACAATCAGAAGCACAGCACCTATACAGCCCGTTATGCTTAGTGAGATATGTATCTGTTTCTCGAAAATCATACCCAGCAGAGTCGCAACAAGAATTACGAGTGAGAGCGTCTTTTTCCACTGCGGGACTGATGAGAAATCTTTTGCGTTGTCGAAAACTCCGTCGCCTTTCGGGTCATGATTCGGGAGAAGGTAGAAGCCTATAGTAGCGTAGAAGATTATTCCGACGACGAGAATAGGAAGACCGACAATCGCATACTCAAAGAACCCGAAACCTTCAAGCCCTGCTTTGCCGAGTGTCGATTGTGCTATCATGTTGCCGGGTGCACCTATGAGCGATAGGTTGCCTCCCATAGCAGCCGCGAAGACCAGTGGCATCAAAAGCCTGGAACGCTTGAACCCTGACTTTGCGGCTATTCCTATTACGACGGGGATTAACACTGCCGCCGTGCCTGTGTTCGAGAGTACACCGCTCATCAATCCCACTATTGTCATGATTGCGACTATCAGCATTCTCTCCGAACTTGCGAACTTGGTAACTATTCCGCCGATTTCGTTCGCCATTCCTGTCTCGAACAATGCGCCGCCGACTATGAACATCGCCACGAACAAGATAACGTTGCCGTCAATGAAGCCGGAAAACGCTGTCTTCATGTCGAGCACTCCCGTAACAACGAGGCCGATGCACACGATCATAGCCGTAAGACCGAGCGGAATTTTTTCCGTAACGAACATCACGATTGCAAACGCGAGGAAACACAAGGTAATAACTGCCGGACTCATGTGAAGTATCACACTCCCTGAAAATAATTTGTTATTGTTTATATTGTATCCATTTGGGATAGCACAGATTTTAATAACAAACGCATAAATTGTCAACAAGTGCACAAAAAAAATTTCCCTCGAAAGGGAATTTATACCTGCTGGAACTCCGGCACTAACTGTTTCAGAAGCCTCAATGCCTCGTCAGGGTGCCGCAAAGCATATTCCAGTATCGTATCGAGTTCAGGGTTCTGTTCGTTCTCTCCGGCCTTTATGTTGCTGACAAAAATTTTCGGGTGAAGCGTCCCGTGTACAGCGTTCTCATCGTAGAATAACTGCTCGTACAATTTTTCTCCAGGCCTTATTCCCGAATACACGATGTTAATATCCCTGTATGGCTCATATCCGCAAAGACGTATCAATAACTCTGCCATTTCCTTAATCACAACAGGCTCACCCATATTCAGCACGAATAACTCTCCCCCGTGTCCCAAAGCTCCCGCCTGTATCACCAAGCTCACTGCTTCGGGTATCAGCATAAAGTAACGCTTCATGTCCGGGTGAGTAACTGTTACGGGGCCTCCTGCCGCAATCTGTTTCTCGAATTTCGGTATGACGCTTCCACGACTCCCCAGAACATTGCCGAATCTCACAGCCATAAATTTTGTTTCGGGAAAGTTCTTCTGTTCGCGTTCAAGTATTTTCTCCGCAAGCCTCTTTGTTGCTCCCATGATGCTTGAAGGGTTCACGGCCTTATCGGTCGAAATCATGACCATTCGTTCGGCGTGATATCTCCCGGCACAACGGGCTACTGTACGCGTTCCCAAGTCATTTACGCGCATTGCTTCACGTGGGCAGAACTCCATTAACGGCACGTGCTTATGTGCGGCGGCATGAAACACAACTTGAGGCGAAAATTTCGTGAACACGTCATTGACTGCTACCTCGTCGGCAACATCAGCAATCACAGCATGAACGGGAATATCAACGTGCAGTCTCTCCATCAAGAGATATATGGACTGTTCACCGTGTCCGAGAGCGATAATCTCACTTGGCCGGTTGTGAAGTACCTGATGCACTATCTCACTTCCGATTGAGCCTCCTGCACCGGTGATTAATACGCGCTTCCCGGCAATATAATTCATGGACGGGTCGAGGCTGATTTTCACGGGATCGCGGCCAAGAAGATCCTCAAGTTTTACGCGGCGCAAACGGGACACTGACACCTGCCCCCCGGCAAGTTCGCGCAATGTCGGGAGTATTCGCACCTGTATTTTGAGTGGAGCGAGGGAGTTATAGATTTCGCGTATTCTCTTTCCGTTCGCTGATGGTATCGCGATTAACACGACCTGTATTTTTTCGCGCTCGACAATCCCGCGTAATTCCGACGTATTGCCCATTACCCGCAATCCCGAAATATATCGTCCTGATTTCTGCTCGTCGTCGTCAATGAAGCCCGCCGGGTATAAATCGCTCTCGTTGCGCATAAGATCTCGTGCCAAGAATGCTCCGGCTTCCCCTGCTCCTACGATTAAGGCTTTGAGGCGTTCGGATTTCGGACGTACATGTGAAGGTTTTGCCATGAGCCACGAGAATCTCAACCCTCCGCACAAGAATAACCCCGCAAAGAAAGCTATCACGAATGATGTCCGGGGGAATACGGCGATTTTGAGCAGGCTGTTTATGAGCAGGAACGCAAGAATTGACGTAAGGTACAGCCATAAGAACTTGATGTAGTCTTCTGTGCCCGCGTGCTGCCATAGAGTGTCGTACTGTCCGAATGCCGCGAATACCCCCACGCACACAGCCGGAAGAGTGAGCATAACCTGCAGCCAGTCATTGACAAAACGAGGTATGACGATGCCGAGCCTGACCGCATAGCCCAAATACACAGCCAGTGCCAACAGAAAGAAATCAAGTAACGCTACCAGGTATCTTTTGCCGGGGACTCTGCGCCACTTATCTTTCAGGGATGACGGAAGCATAATTACAGGATTAACTTTTTGCCGCCGTTGTTCGCTCCGAGACGGTCAAGCTCATTCAGTACTCCCGCAGGTGCTGTCTCTATACGGGGCTTGTTCTGCTGTGCCTGAGCTTCCTGGACTCGTTTCTGCAGTTCCTCAAGTGAACGCCGTATCTCTTTCGCGTCGCCTTTGATCCATAACATGAGGTTGTCAGCAGCGGCTTTAAGTGTTTTGTCGTCGGGCATGGCCTTAATCATTCCGAGTTCGAGAAGTATCTTGTTCTCCTCGCGTATGGCTTCAAGTGCGTCTTTCTCGTCGAATAATCCCTTCTTGTACAACATCCTGAACATGATATTGAAGCGGCTCTTCTGGTTATCGCTGTCTAATGACATTTCCTCAACGCGCGAAACTAACATAGTCAGCAGTTCGTCAAGTCCTATCTGCATGGGCATGGTGATAATTACTCCTTTGTGAATGTGTGAAATTTTTTGCCGGTGAAATTCTAGCACATTGAAGAATAATTGTTGCTGTTATGGGAAGAGAAAAAGAATTCCCCCTGCCCAAAGCGAACAGGGAGAAATGATGACTAACGCCTGCACCGGAAGAACACAACAGCCACGCACACGAGGCCAAGCCCGGCGAGTCCGA
>CAJOED010000132.1 GCA_905233335.1 uncultured Synergistales bacterium | reverse complement strand
GGTGAATGATTTTGTCGCGCTTCCGGCATTTTCGACAGTATCTTCTACCATAAGCGTAAATGTATATGTCCCTGCTCTTGTCGGCTGTCCGTAAAGGAATATACGATATGAATGAAACCCATTGCTTACTTTGGGAGTTAACCCCGGAGGAAGCTGTCCTTTTGATAATGACACCTCAAAGAACGAGAAATCTTCAAAGCCAGAAATCTTTACGTTTCCGTAATTGCGATCCCAGTCGTTCCCGTCATAACTATCGCCGACTTTGCCGTCAACAAATTCACCGCTTATACTCACTGCCGCCCACGCGCACGAACTCACCCCGACCAGCATAACAGCCAGCAAAACAGCAAAATATTTCTTCATGCTAACAACCTCCCGTAAAAGTTTTTAGGTGAAAATCATAAATACACATGACCGCCCCCGTTCGCCTTATGATATAATTGCATAGTAAACAAGGAGGACGGGACTTGAACACCGCCATGTGTAAATTACAATGATACGATTGAAGTAATTATAGCACACCTTGTTTTTATTTTTGTTGATTGATACATGTATACTTCCTGCATTCGTCGGGGAGTTTTTTTGTTATATACTAGAACACAAATTATTATTCGGAGGCAAAAATTTTTCATGTCAGATTACGAAATTGCTAACATCGAACTCGCTGAACACGGACAGAAAAAAATCGACTGGGCGTGGCAGTATATGCCCTCATTGCAGTTCTCTTACAGCAAGTACAGAGACTCACAGCCCTTCAAGGGTGCAACAATCGCGGCATGTCTTCACCTCGAGGCCAAGACCGCAAACCTGCTCATTACCCTCAAGAAGCTGGGTGCTACAGTTGCGGCGTGCGGAAGCAATCCCCTCTCGACTCAGGACGATATATGCGCGGCACTCGCTAAGAACGGCGTGAACGTCTACAGCAGGCGCGGAATGTCTACAGATGAGTATTTCGGCTACGTGCGGAAAGTCCTCAACTACAAACCCAACGTCATAATCGACGACGGAGCAGACCTCGTAGCAACCATACATCAGGAAATGCCCGAACTCATACCGAACATTCTCGGCGGCTCTGAAGAAACAACATCAGGAGTGAAGCGTCTCAAGGCAATGAACTCACAAGGCGTTCTGAAGTTCCCGATGATTCCAGTGAACGACGCTTTGAGCAAATACCTTTTCGACAACAGGTACGGCACGGGTCAGTCAGTATGGGACGGCTTCATTCGGACTACTAACATGATTGTAGCGGGAAAAACTGTCGTAGTTGTCGGTTACGGCTGGTGCGGACGAGGTGTCGCTATGAGGGCTGCGGGACTCGGTGCTCATGTCATCGTTACGGAGATTGACCCTCACAAGGCGTGCGAGGCGTTAATGGACGGTTTCCGCGTTATGAGCATGGAGAAGGCCGCATCTGTCGGTGATGTGTTCCTGACTCTTACCGGGAATATTCACGTGATACGCCGTGAACATTTTGCGCGCATGAAGAACGGTGTAGTGCTTGGCAATGCGGGACATTTCGACGTGGAAATCAGCAAGCCGGATCTGTCAGCAATGGCGGATCACATCGAACACCTGCGCGACAACATCGATACTTACGTCATGAAGGACGGACGGAGGATTAATCTTTTGGGCGAGGGAAGACTGACTAACCTTGCATGTGCTGACGGACACCCGATAGAGATTATGGACTTGAGCTTCTCACTACAGCTTGAGAGCGCGTTATACGTCTACACGCACAAATTACAGCCGGGACTTTACCCCGTACCGACAGAAACAGACCGTGCAGTCATGGAGTCGAAACTTGCGGCGTTGGGAATTGAGATCGACACGATGACCGACGAACAGACAGAATACATGAAGAGCTGGCAGGAGTAATCACGAATGGCTACGTTGTTCAAGGACGTATATATTGTTGACGGTTCACGTGAGAAGGCCGAGCGTGTACATATGCTTGTGTCGAAAGGGAGAATAGCAGAAATCATCGACGCAAAAGAAACTCCCCCTACAGCCGACAAAATCATTTCGGGGCACGGAAAAGCGGCGGTCATTCCGGGATTCGTGAACGCACACACTCACGCGGCAATGGCATTATTGCGTGGACTAGGCGAAGAAGCTCCGTTAATGGAGTGGCTGCAGAATAAGATATGGCCTGTTGAGGACAAACTCACTCCCGAATATATTTACTGGGGGACGTTGTCGGCAATGCTTGAGATGTTAGCGACGGGCACGACGTGTTTTGCGGATATGTATTTCGAGATGGACAGGGTTGCGGAGGCGGCATTGTCTGCGGGAATGCGTGCGGCATTGTGTCGTGGGATTACAGCGGGTGAGCCGGGGAAGATTGAGCGTTCACTGCAGAATAATCTTGAGCTTGCAGAAAAATATCACGGTCGTGAGGGACTAATCACCGTACAGCTTGGCCCTCATGCGCCGTATACAGTGCCGTTCGGGAACATGAAGATGATTGCGGACGAGGCGAAATCTCACGGGCTTGGTGTGCACTTTCACTTTCTCGAAACGGAAGGCGAACTCAAGAATTTGGGCGTTGACCCGGTGAAGTATCTTGCGGACTCCGGGCTTCTTGATGTCCCGTATCTGACGCTCGCACACGCTGTATTTCTTGACCCTGACGCTGACATTTCCCCCGACAACATTACGCTCATTCACAACCCCTGCAGCAACCTCAAACTCGGAAGCGGAGTAATGCCTCTCACTAAATGGCTTGAGCGTGATTTCCCCGTTGCTTTGGGTACGGACGGTGCATCGAGCAACAACCGCCTCGACATGTGGGAGGAGATGAGGACTGCGGCACTTCTCCATAAGGGCGTGAACAGAGACCCCGTGTGTGTGTCTGCTCTTGATGTGTTGAGGATGGCAACGTATGAGGGAGCAAAGGCATATGGATTTTCGCACAAAGGAATGATTCGTGAAGGGTGGTTTGCGGATCTGGTGCTGGTGAATCTCGACAACCCCCACTATATCGGCGTGAACGATGAGAATCTTGCGGCGTATCTCGTGTATGCTGGGAGTTCTGCTGATGTTGAAGGCACGATGATTAACGGCCGGTGGGTGTACAAGAACGGAGAATTCCCGACGCTTGACCGTGAAGAGATAGTCGCAAAGGCTCGTGAAGCACGTGAGGCAATAACGCGGTAATTTTCGTCCCTCTCCTGAAAGTTTCGGGGGAGGGTTTTTTTTGTGTGCTATAATCGCTGGCAACACTACATGAAAGGAATATTTGACATCAATGAATAATTCCGCTACAATCGAACGCCGAACGCCGAACGCCGAACCTCATGCTTTACCCGTAAGAATAGCTCACATCATCGGAAAATTACGCAACGGCGGAGTCGAATCCGTCGTCATGAACTACTACAGGAACATAGACAGAACGAAAATACAGTACGACTTCATCATTGACGAGGACTCCTCAAACCCAACACTCGAACACGAAATCACTTCACTAGGCGGAAAAATTATCACCGTCCCGCCCTACCAGAAGCCCATTGCTTACCACAAAGCACTGTACGAACTCTTCACAAAAAAACATTACCCGCTTGTGTATTCGCACCTGAATACGCTGTCAGTGTTTCCGTTGTTTGCGGCATGGAGGGCAGGCATTCCCATAAGAGTCGCACACAACCACAGCACTGCCGGAAAAGGACGCGGCGAGACCAAACGCAACATCATGAAGTACACTCTGCGGCCGTTCGCAAAAATTTTCCCGACTCACTTGTGCGCGTGTTCACGTTATGCGGGGGCGTGGCTGTTCGGTGAACGTGCAATGAATGCAGGTCGCGTTACTGTATGGCCGAACGCAATAGACACGGGACGTTTCGCCTTCAGCGAGGACAAAAGAAACGAAATGCGCAAAGCTCTCAACGTCGAACGCAAATTTGTAGTCGGTCATTCGGGGCGTTTCATGCACCAGAAAAATCACAGCTTCCTCATCGACATATTCGCAGAACTTCACAGAATCAAACCTGACTCCGTGCTCCTGTTGTGCGGCGACGGTGAACTCATGGACAGCATAAGGGAGAAAGTTGCGCGTCTTGGCCTCAGTGAGTGCGTGATATTCGCGGGGAGCGTCCACGACATGGAGAGATACTATCAGGCTATGGACGTGTTCATTCTGCCTAGCTTCTACGAGGGCTTGCCGGTCGTAGCGAGTGAAGTTCAGGTGTCGGGGCTTCCGTTCTTGTGTTCTGACACGGTAACAAGTGAGGCGAAATTCTGCGGCTTTTGTCATTTCGTGTCCCTCAAGAAATCGCCGGGAGAATGGGCACGTGAAGCATTGCGTGAATGCGAAGGACATTTGCGGTGTGATATGAGCGTTTATGCTCGTGAGGCAGGTTTTGACGTAAAGGAACAGGCCGCAAAACTTCAGGAGTGGTA
>CAJOED010000131.1 GCA_905233335.1 uncultured Synergistales bacterium | reverse complement strand
GCCACGCTCAATCGCAACAATACCCGTACGCGCAAGGTCAATAATCCCGAACTCACGCAATAACGCCTCAAATGCCGCAGTCTTCTGGTCGTCGCCCGTAATCGACAACGTTATGCTGTCCGACGTAATGTCCACGACAGACCCGCGAAATATATTCCCTATCTGTATTATCTCGTTGCGCGCAGCCCTGTCCGCCGCATGTACACGCACAAGCATTAACTCACGCCGAATAGCTTTTGACGGATCAAGAATCTCTACGTAGTGTATCGGCACAAGTTTCCGTAACTGACTGCACAGCAGCTTTATTCTCTCCTCGTCCGAATATATCTCTATCGTGAAGCGCGTAACATTCTGGTCAACCGTCCATCCCGCCGCAATCGTCTCAATGTTATAGCCCTTCCGCGAAAACAAATGCGCTAACTGTGAGAGTACGCCCGCTTCATTGTCCATTGCCGTAATTATCGTGTAACGCTTCAAGTTCTTGTTGTCTTCTTTTGCCTGCATGATTTTCACCTCCCGGATTAATACAGCATGAAGTTAGTGATAAAACTGTTTCCGCCGACCATCGGACGCACCATCTCGTCAATGTCTATACGGCAGTCAATCACCCAGCCTTTTCCGTCGGGACGTGAATTTACCGCCTCCGTGAGAACTTTTCGGAGTGATGCCTCATCAGTAACTCGTCGTCCGTTCACGCCGTAAGCCTCCGCAAGTTTCGAGAAGTCCGGCCCCCTGTCAAGCGTCGTCTGTGAGTAACGCTCCTTGTAGATGAGGTGCTGCCATTGTCTGACCATGCCGAGCGTCGAATTGTTGAACAGCAGCGTAATTATCGGGAGTTTGTAGTACTGTTCTGTTGCGAGTTCGTTGCAGTTCATGCGGAATGACCCGTCGCCCGTAACATGAAGCACTGTCTTTTCGGGATTGCCGACTTGAGCACCGATTGCCGCACCTAAACCGAAACCCATCGTCCCGAAACCGCCGGAAGTAATCAGCTGTCCGGGATAGTCGAACTTGAAGTGCTGTATCGCCCACATCTGGTGCTGCCCAACGTCAGTAGTTACGATTGTGTCCTGCGGGAGAATTTCAGCGGCGGCAGATAGTACTTCTTTGGGCGTAAGTGTGCCGTTTTCGGGGTCGTCGTATTTCGTCTCACGGTTGAAGGAGAACACGTACTTTTTCCACTCGTCATTTTTCTTTTCGCGCGTCAGTCTCTCAAGAAGAAGCGTAAGAATTTTCTTTGCGTCCCCGATAATATGAAGGTCGGTCTTTATGTTCTTGTCGATTTCGGAAGGGTCTATGTCGATGTGTACGATTTTCGCATTTTTCGCAAAACCGGCAGGATTCAGCGTAACTCTGTCGGAAAACCTGCACCCCACCGCAACCAGCAAATCGCACGAATCACACGCCATATTCGATGCCTGCGAACCGTGCATTCCTATCATGCCCGTAGCGAGGGGATCTCGTCCCTTCACTGCTCCGCCGCCCATTACCGTAATAGCTACCGGCGAATCTATCCTGCGCGCCAACGTCCTGAACTCTTCCGACGCTCCCGAACGTACTACTCCTCCGCCGCAAATGAGCAGGGGCTTTTCGGAAGCGTATATCATCTCTGCAAGCTCATCAATTGCCGCTGTGTCAATTTCAGGATAACCGATGCTGGGGTGATGTGTCCTCTTGAGGCGTGAAATTCTCGCGCTCCCGTCCGCAAAAAATTCTTCGGGAGTCATCGGTGAGTATTCGCACTCATCAGCCGTCGCATTCTTCTGTATGTCAATCAGCACCGGCCCGGGACGACCTGACCTCGCAACCGTAAAAGCCTCGCGCACTGTGTCGGCCAAGTTGTGAACGTCGCTCACTATGTACGAGCATTTAGTGATGGGTAGAGTTACGCCGGTGATGTCGACTTCCTGAAACGAATCGCGCCCGATTAAGTCGCTGTTTACGTTGCAGGTGATGAACACGACGGGTGAACTGTCCATGTATGCCGTAGCAACTCCCGTAGCAAGATTCGTAGAGCCGGGACCTGATGTTGCGAAACACACGCCGACTTTCCCGGTGGAACGTGCATAACCGTCCGCAGCATGTGATGCGCCCTGTTCGTGTGCCGTGAGAATGTGAGTGATTTCTTTATGGTCGTATAGTTTGTCGTAAACGTTCAGGATTGCTCCGCCGGGATAGCCGAATATCGTATCAACGCCCTGTTCTATCAGGCATTGTATGAGTATCTCTGAGCCGTTCAGTTTTCTTGTGTCTGTGTTCAAGAAATATATTCCCCCTGTTGATGATGACAAAAAAATTTTTCGTACAAGTTTAGCACACTATATAATGTAAATGAAAACTCACAACTCACAAAGGAGAAATATATTTTTCATGAAACGTTTTGTTGCTGCGGTTATGTTATTGTTCTTTGCGCTATCTCCTGCATCGGGTGAAGCAGTATCGTATGATGTCGTTATCGCGGGAGGCGGCACGGGCGGAATTTCTGCGGCGATCCAGGCTTCACGCATGGGACTTCATGTTCTTGTTGTCGAGCCAAGCAACATGCTAGGAGGTCAGGCAACAGCGGCGGGAGTTTCGACGATGGACGACATGAGCAGGGTACGAATGAGCGGTGTATATCGTGAGTTCATGGACAAGGTGAAAGCTCACTACGACGGCCTGAAAAAATCAATGGCTACACCGTACTGGAAAGAACACGGAAAAGCATTCGAACCTTCTGTCGGTCATGCTGTGCTTGCGGAAATGGCAAAAAGCGCGGACATACTCTATCACTCATCTGTTGTTGATGTGGACGGTGATAGTGTGCAGGTAATGACTCCCGACGGACGCAGGGACTTCACCACAAAAATCATCATTGACGCTACAGAATACGGAGATATTATGCCGCTTGCGGGAGTGCGTTATCGTTCGGGAAATACATTATCGCCAGAAATCGACACCGACAGAATGATTCAGGACATCACGTGGACGGCAGTAATCCGCAAATATCCCGGAGGAGTTCCCGACCACCTGAAACCGAAAAATCCCCTGCCCGGCTACGAGAAAGCCCGCAAGAACTATCAGCGTTACGTAACGAAAAACGGCTTTGATTTTCGCGGCAGATACCCGGTGAAAATGCCCGTGAACTTCATATCGCACAACGCATACAGAGCGATCCCCGACTCATTCACAAAAGGAAGCTACACAGGAAACCGCCGGGACTGGCAGAAAATCACGAAAACAGGAGTGAACTGGGGCAATGATTACCCCGGAGCTTACACTTGGGAAGGCCGCTGGGGAGTTCCCGTGAAATTTCTTGAGGATAAAGATTTCCGCGCAATGATAGAACGTGAAGCACTCGTGAAAACATTGCACTTCATATACTACATGCAGAACGACTTGGGCGAGTCATGGTCGGTTGATGAGAATGAATATGATGATATGCCCGATGCCGCAAAAGATCTTCCTGATGAGTGGAAAGAAGTAGCCCGGCACATGCCTCCTATACCGTATGTTCGTGAAAGCCGGAGGATTTTGGGAGAATACACGCTGACTTCCGACGCGATATATAACAACTCCATGAGCTACAGGGACAAGCACAACAACGCGGAAATTTCCGACGCAATCGCAATAGGGGGATACATTCTCGACCTTCACGCTTCCGATGACGACGACGATATAGAGAGTTCGCTCGGTGAACGTCAAGCATCAATCAGGAAATATGAGCCTGCCGGTGCGTTTCAAGTTCCCATGAGGATATTAATCCCTGCAAGTGTCGACAACTTCATAGCGGCGGAAAAAAATCTCTCGATGTCGCGCCTTGCGTCGGGTGCATTGCGTCTTCAGCCCATAACGATGATGACGGGACAAGCAGCAGGAGCTTTGGCGGCTGTGAGTATATTGCGAGGAGTAAAGCCCCGTGAAGTTCATGCGCTTCATGTGCAGAAAGTTCTTGCGGATTCGGGAGTGAAGCTGACGTTAGCGGAGTATTCGGACGTTCGCGAGGATCATAAATACTATGGGAGTGTTCAGCTTGCGACTCTGTATGGGCTGGTGAGGCCGCTGCGTTTTCCCGTGTACCCTGTACAGCGCATAAATTCGCCGAAAGGGAAGAGCACGCCGGGGATTTTCGGGGTGAACATGCAGGTAACGAGCCGGGAGCTTGCGGAGATGATTGAGCGTGCAGAGAAAATTATGGGCGGGAAGCTGGCTCTGCCGGAAATGAAGAACGTAACGCGTGGTGAAGCTGTCGACGTAATCATAAGGGCAATGGACGAAATATAAAAAGCTCCCATTAAGAGAGCTGAAAGAATTTCTTACCGTGAGTTCCGCCCAAAGGATACCAGCCTTCAACAGCAATATTATTCTTTGCGCACTTCTCTCGGAATGATTTTCTCTGTGCGTAAGGGTGAAGCTCT
>CAJOED010000130.1 GCA_905233335.1 uncultured Synergistales bacterium | reverse complement strand
AAGCCCAAGCCAACCGCCATAGCTCCGCCCATGAACGCAAATGCAGTAAGCGGTATCTTTACGGTGTTCAACGCTATCAACGCAAACACTATCCATAAGATATAGAATGCTATTCTCTGTATTCCGTTTGCGGCAGTGAGGCTGACTTTTGCCCGGCGAATCATTCTGCGTTTGATGAGGTTGCTCCCCCACGAACTTAGGAAGAAACTCGACAGGAACACAAGAACGGCTATCGTGAGTTTGCTGACTGTTACGGAATACCCTTCGCCCTGCCATAATTCCGTGTTCAGGAAGCCCATAACTGTCTCTTTGCTGAATGAGCTTACTTTTTCGGCAACACGTAATGCGCTCACGTTGTCGTTTGCTTCTGTGTTCAGTCTCTGCTGTAAGAATACGGCCTCCGGGATTATTGACTCGTAACGGTTGAAGACTTCTGCTACGATTTTGCGCTGATTTTCTGCCGTCTGCAATATGTTCTGCAAAACAACTCCCGAAATACCTTCTGTCTGTGATTGCTTCTGTGTCGCCTCAATCTGCCGGAGCATGGAACTCTCCATAGTGCGCACACCGTCAAGCTGTCGTTGCAATTCCTGAAGCCGTGCCGCTGAATTATCGCGGAGTTTCCATATCTCGTCGCCCGTCGCAGTGTCGTGAAACAGCTTGTACCTGTCCCGCCAAACCTGCTGTGCTTCCCTGTTGAGAGCTATCTCGTTGTTGAGCAGTGCCGCCATTGCCTCCCAGTAAGTTACTCGTGCATTGCGTACCATGTATATTGACGACGCATTCGTGAGGGCGTTCACGTCGCCGGATCCCACTGTCGCCCGTGCCCGTATCAGTGATGAGTTCGCAAGGTCAAGTGCTTTGTGTGCGGCGTTCATTTCTTGGGTGAGGTCGTTGATTTTTGCCTGTAACTTTTCGAGGTTGCTGTCGAGCAGTTCTTGAGAGAATGTCATTTTGCCCTGAATGTCCGCAAGCCTACGACGTAATCTCTGTATTGCCGACACGTTCGCGTCAAATGCCCGTTTCAGCGCGCGCACCTGTAACCGTGAGAGTGCTACATTCACGCGTACATTTTCGAGTTCGAGCACATGAGTACGGGGAAGTTCCAGAGCTTGGCCGCCGTCTTCCGCTTCTTTGAGCTGTTTCTGAAGGGCTGCTGCTTCCGTCAAACTTGCGCGTAACTTGTTGATCCTCGACTGCAGATAGAACACTTGAACATCAAGACCGCGTGATACTTTCGTGATGTCCTGACGCAGTGCATCGCTGGTATTGATGTCGGGTGATGACACGTTGCCGAGCGTGCTCAAGTCTACGGCTTGGCCTTCAGTATTTGCGGTGTTGCTCTGTAACAGTACGCTGTATGCTGAATACGACACTGCAAGTTCTGACAGTATGCGCGTGTGAAGTTCTCTCTGTTCGGGAGTGTAGCCCCATGCTGTCATGTCGTCCGATGCTTTCTCCGTGAGCACAGAAAGTTCTGCAAGGCGTTTCGTGATGTCGGTGCTCGTGAGGCTCAATGCGGAGAGTTCTGTCTCTATCGATGTGCGGCGATGTCGGTGCTGATTTCCTGCTGTATGCGCGTAACGTAATCGGCGGCGAGTTCTTGAGTTTCTGCGGCGAATGAGGGAACGCACAACAATAATAACGCGAAAAGTGATAGTAACAATTTCTTTCTCACCTGTAAAAAATCCTCCTGCAAAATCAAAATTTCGGGAAAATATTATATACTTTACGCTACCCATACAATAATTTTTTGAGGAGGAATATTTATCATGAAGAAACGTATTTTTGCGTTAGTGTCTGCAGTCGTTATCATCGCTATCATGGTCATAACACAGCAGAACAGGGGAACAGCCATCACCGGCACTGGCACGGCTGACGGTTTCGGCGGAAAGGACGCAATCACCGTAACCATTTCGCTGAAGGACGGCAAAATCGCGAGCGTCAACGCACAAGGCCCGAAAGAAACTGACGGTATCGGTTCGGTGGCAATTCAGAAGATGCCCGAAGAGATGATCCGCACGAACACCATCAACGTTGACGGCGTAACAGGAGCAACAGTCAGCTCTACGGGAATACTCAAAGCGGCAGCGTTATTATTGTTGTGCGTTCCCTCATTCGCCGCAGAAACTCAAGAACTCGCCGCCGATTACGTTACGCGCATACAGCAGGAAATCAGCACCGACATCGTCATAATCGGTGCGGGCGGTGCTGGTATGGTAGCGGCTATCACTGCGGCAGACGCTGGGAAAAAGGTCGTACTCGTCGAGAAGCAGGCTATGGTCGGCGGGAACTCCGTACGTGCTTCGGGCGGAATGAACGCGGCTCATACTCCCGAACAGGCCAGCAACAAGTTCACAGAGAGTGCCGGAGTCGAAAAAACACTCGCAACAGCCGCAAGCAAATGGGCGGACAATCCGACAATTACCGCGCTTGCTGACACCGTAAAAACAAAATGGGAAGCGAAGGCTATTTTGACTGCGTAGAGTTGATGGAGCTTGATACGTTAATCGGCGGTCATGGCATTAACAACCCGGAACTCGTGAAGACACTTGCGGCGAATACTGCTGATGCCATAGCGTGGCTCAAAACCATCAACATTGACTTAATCTCCGTCGGTGCGGCTGGAGGTGCTTCCGTGAGACGTATTCACAGACCCCTGAACGAGGAGAAAAAAGTTGTGTCGGTCGGCGGCTACATGATCCCAAGACTTGAAGCGGCGTGCAAAGCTCGTAAGAACATCACCATACTCATGGAGACAAAAGCAACATCACTGCTTACGAACGACAAAGGAGAAGTTTCCGGCGTTGAGTGTGATCACAAGGGCGCAAAAGTTACTGTGAATGCTCGTGCTGTAGTTATTGCTACGGGAGGTTTCGGCGCAAACTTGAAGATGGTAGCACTCCTCAAACCCGAACTTGAAGGCTTCATGACCACGAACGCTCCCGGAATGAACGGTGAAGGCATCGTCATGGCTCAGGAACTCGGCGCGGCTGTTGTCGACATGCAGCAGATACAGATTCACCCGTCTGTACAGTTCGACACATCAAGCCTCATAACAGAAGGTGTGCGCGGCGACGGAGCTATTCTCGTGAACAGTGAAGGCAAACGCTTCATTGACGAGGTACTTACGCGCGATGTAGTTTCTGCGGCGGAGATTGCACAGCCCGGATCTTTTGCGTGGCTCATTATGGATCAGAAAATGATGGACGCTTCCTCGCTGTACTATGGCTACGTAACAAAAGGTTATGCGTTCCAGGGCAACACTTACGACGAACTCGCAAAGGCTATAAACGTACCTGCTGAAGCACTCGACAAGACAATGATAACGTGGAACAGCTACGTAGAGAACAGAAACGACCCGGACTTCGGGCGCACAAGTTTCGCGAACACTCTCGATAAAGCACCGTTCTACGCGATCAAAGTAACGCCCGGAATACATCACACTATGGGCGGCTTGAGGATTGACGGACAGACGCGCGTCCTCAAAGGCAACGGGGAAGTGATACCGGGACTTTTTGCGGCGGGAGAAGTTACGGGAGGAGTTCACGGCGGCAACAGGCTCGGCGGGACTGCTGTATCTGATTTCGTGGTGTATGGACGTATTGCAGGACAGAACGCGGCCAAGTACTAACTCGTGATATGATTATGCGGTCTCTCGTTACGGGAGGCCGTTTATTTATGACAGGAATATATGACATGATACTTTCAGGACTTGCGATAAAACAGCACATAGGGCACGAAATCATAATAGAGCCGTTCGACGAACGCAGGCTTAACCCGAACAGCTATAATTTGTCGCTTCATGATGAGCTTTTGACGTACACACATGACACTCTCGACATGCGCAGGGACAACCCGACACAGAAAATCACGATCCCGAACGACGGCTTCACGTTACAGCCGGGGAAGCTCTATCTTGGCCGGACAGCAGAATACACTCGCACAGAAGGATATATTCCCATGCTTGAAGGCCGGTCGTCAATCGGCAGGCTCGGCATATGCATTCACGTAACGGCGGGTTTCGGTGATGTTGGTTTTGCGGGGTACTGGACGCTCGAATTATTCTGTGTACAGCCGGTGAAGATTTATGCGGGAGTACAGATAGCGCAGATATATTATCACACGATAACGGAGCCGTACGAACGCTACACGAACGGGAAGTACCAGAACAACAAGGGAATACAGGCGAGCATGTTATACCGTGAGTTCAGGGAGATGGAGCAGTGAGGGGAGAAGGTTTTTCACGCAACAACAGAGCCATTGTGAACGCTACACTATAACAACAAAGGCAAGGCAGCATGTTATGTGCAGATATATTTTCACGCGAAACAGGCCGCTATGGACACTGCACAAAAACATAACAGGCCGTAACGTTATCAAGTTTGAGATATAATTATCACTCATTCAGACATCAGGAGAAAAATTATCGTGAAAGAACTCGGAATGATTGTGAATTTGCGCAAACCCGAAGCCGTCAGCATGGCCAAGAAATTATTGCAGTGGGCAAAAGATAATGACTGTCCGTTCATGCTGCCTCATCAGGAAGCAAGCGCACTCACTACGGCGGGTGTTGACGACGAGCACTGGCTCAAGACCGTGAAACTTGCTGTAGTTGTCGGCGGGGACGGGACGTTTCTGCGTGCGGCACGTTACATCATGGGAACGGATATTATTCTTCACGGGGTCAATCTTGGGCATTTGGGATTTCTTGCTTCAAGCAGGCCGGAAGAAGTAGAGCATGACCTAGAGAATATTCTGCACGATAACTTTGAAGTCCTGGAACGCCGAGTGCTGAAATGCATTCTCTATCATGACGACTCGCCGCTTCACAAGATATACGCACTGAATGACATTGTACTCACTACGAACGCTATAGCAAGATTATTGCAGATAGAGATACTCTTTGACGACAAGTTTTTCTGCGTTCTGCCTGCTGACGGCGTAATCATTTCGACACCGACCGGCTCAACAGCATATGCACTTTCTGCAGGAGGACCGATAATCCCACCGCACATGAACTCGATGCTTCTTGCTCCGTTGTGCGCACACACGCTGTATTCACGTCCATTGATGGCGGCGGACACTGACACGATTACGCTAATCCCGAAAGGCGTATCGCGGGACTTGATGCTGACACAGGACGGGCAGTTGGCGTATGAAGTGTTTCCGGGCGACAGAATAGACATAAGATTATCGCGCTCAAAAAAAATCCGCACGGTGATTTTGCCGGGACGTAATTTTCTTGACATTGTGCGCGAAAAACTTGGCTGGGGTCAGGCGTTCAAGATTGATTGACACTCTGCACATAAAAAACATAGGCGGCATTCACGAGGCAATATTGACCTTCACCGACGGCCTCAACGTAATAACTGGCGAGAGCGGCGCAGGGAAATCAAGCGTTGTCCGTGCGTTGGAGCTTCTTACGGGCGGCAGGGGAGGAGTACGCTTCATTCGTGCGGGAGAAGAACGCGGCATTGTCGAGGCGGAATTTTCCGGGAAGGTCATAACGCGTGAAGTTCTGAACACGGGACGTTCTCGGGCAAAAGTTGACGGCGTTAGTGTCGGGTTGAGTGAGTGCGCAGAAATCGTGAATGACTTAGTGAGAATACAGAGCCAGTTTGCGCAGATAGAGTTGCTTGATCCCAAAAGACAGCTCGCTATGATTGATGCCTGTATTCATGACGAGAAAATATTTCGTGAGTTCCGGGAGATTTACGACAAGGCCAGGAACAGCGCGGCAGAATTACGAGCCATAAAGAAACAACGTGCCGAAATAGAGAGAAAATACGCAAACGCAAAAGAAATATTCTCCCTCATGAAAACGGCCAAGCCGGAACAGGGACTCGAAATGCGGCTCGAAAATACACTTTCCGACCTCACTCACAGAATAACATCCCGTGAACGTGCCCATGAAAGCCTCGATGCTTTGACCGGCGGACTTTCCGAACAGGGACTTATTGAGGGAGTGCGGGCATGTTTCGAGAACATATACAGCTTCATGAATGACGACGATGCAGAGAACATTATGCGCTCGCTTGACTGCCTGAATGATGCTGTGAGAACTGTAGAACTCGGCGATGATGAGAATGATTTATCCTTGCGCGAGGACACAGAGAAAAGACTAGGAGCGTTGCGGAAGTTGAAGCGTCTGTGCAATATCCCCGACGAGAACGAATTACTGAACTATTGCGATGAGATATATACCAACCTCGAATGGCTCGAAAAAAGCTATCATGAACTCGAAACACTTTCTGCCCGTTCGCTTGACGAAAAGAAGAAGGCAAATGCTCTTGCTATGGACATAAGGCGTGCGCGTCATGAGGCGGGTGAAGTTCTTGCGGGTCGTGTGAATGCGTTGTTGAGTGAGCTTGCTATGCAGGACGTAACTTTCGGTGTGAATTTTGCGGGACTACAGAAATTGCGTCGGGACGGAGCCGATGAGGTGAACTTCATGCTGACGGACGGCACTCGTTCGGGGAAAGTTGAGAAGATTGCGTCGGGCGGAGAATTGAGCAGGTTATTGCTGGCTCTGCAGTTGTCGCTTCCTGATGAGTGGCTTCCACCCACTATAGTGTTCGACGAGGTAGAAGCCGGCTTGGGCGGACGTGCGGCGGTGCTGTCGGGGTTGCAATTGCAGAAGTTGTCGCGAAAGTGTCAGGTGATACTGGTAACGCATGAGGCATCAATTGCGGCACTGGGAAATTCGCACATCATGATACAGCGTTCGGGTGGCGAAACGTCGATGCGGAATATTTCGGGAGAAGACAGAGTGCGGGAAATTGCGCGTATGTTGTCGGGGTCGCCGGATATGGCAGAAGCGCAGGAGCACGCGAAAATTCTGCTGGGGTGATATAATCAGGAAAAATTTTTCACGGAAAGGAAAAAGAAATCTTGACGCAAGAGAATA
>CAJOED010000129.1 GCA_905233335.1 uncultured Synergistales bacterium | reverse complement strand
GTCGTAAGGCTTTGAGTTTGCTGTAATATGGCGATATGCCATTAACATTGAGCAGTTTGAGAGAAGCACAGTGGCTCAAATCAAGGACACGGAAATACGAACTGCAATTTATATGCTCAAGTGCTGTACACCCGCTTATGTCAAGTGAAGAAAGAAATAAACTACCTTCAATCGTTTCTAGAGCTGTACAACCGCTTGCGTTAATAGTCCCGCCAGTATTGATATAACTAATCCATACCTCAATATACTTTAACGCTGTACAGTTTCTTACATCAAGATATTCTATACGACATGAAGAGGTATTATACAACATCCTGATTTTTGTCCCGCTCAAATTCACGGTGTCAAAAATCTTTTTGTTTGCGCTAATGTCAAGTGATACAAGCTCGGTGTTGCTGGTCATGTCGAGCCTCGTTAAGTTCGTTGCTCCCGTCGTGAGGCTCCTCAATGACGTAAGATACTGTATGCCGTTCAGTGTGCTTATGCTCTCGACGCTTGGCCAAGTGCTAAGATCAACCGACACTGCCGCAGATATTTCCGTATCACTAAGCAGGCCGTCTTTGTCCGTGTCGAAATGATACTTGATGTAGTTTCGGAAAATGGAGTTGTCGAAAACGTTATCGATAACTACATCAGCCCGCGCCATATCTCCCGCAGAACATAACAGCAGTAACAGCGCACACAACAAAAATAACTTCCTCATTGCTGCTCTACCTCCCATAAGAATACAAAATAACACCCCGCTCGCCTGCTGACAGAACAGCAAAAACAAACGGGGCGTAATTTCCTTTGTGAATGTGTGATATATTTTTGTGCTAGTGGGATATTATTTTTTTGACAGACAGAGCCGATAACCGATAACCGATAACCGATAACCGATAACCGATAACCGATTTTACTGATTAACATTGCTCATGTCAAGTCCTTTCGTGAAAAATTGATTGCCGGTATTTTGAATAATTTTCGGCGGCTTTCATAAAATCTTTAGCGTGTTATTTTTTCTGCGTAGGTGATATAAAATGATAACGGATATTCTTTAGGGAGTAATTATTATCGCGTTGATGTGTATTGCGCATTGAAGCATATCATCAATACCCGGCAATGTAATCATAAGGAGGACTAACACAATGGCAGATATTTTTTTCGGAGCAGTAATTATTGCGCTTATGTATTGCGTGCTGAAGTATATCGGCAACACCCGCCACTGTTCGCACAACTGCAACGAATGCCGACACCCCTGCCACACAAGAACATGATATTATTATCGCGAAAGGAGCAGGATTTTTACCCATGAAAGTAATTCTCAAACAGGACGTAAATAAACTCGGCAAAGCTGGCTCACTTCTCGATGTCAGCGACGGACACGCAAGAAATTTTCTCATTCCCAAAGGACTAGCCGTTGAAGCTACACCGGGAAAAATCGCGGAGTGGAAATCAGAACAGGCACGCCTCAAAGCCAAAGACGAAAAACTCCACGCACAAGCCTTAGAGCTTCAGAAAAAGTTACAGGGGAAGTCAGTAACTGTTGAGGGCAAAGCAGGCGAAAACGGAAAACTTTTCGGGAGCATCACCGCCGCACAAATTGCAGAAGCTCTCGAATCACAGCACGGCCTTAAGGATTTCGACAAACGCGACGTGAAACTTGATGAGGTTGTGAAGACTTCAGGAAACTTCAAGTTCTCCCTGAAACTTTATCCGGGTGTACAAGCTGATATGACCCTCACCGTAAAAGTATCATGACTCCCGACACCCCCCCGCATAATGACGAGGCAGAACGCGCGGTAATAGGAGCCTGCATTCTCTCACGTGAGGCACTCGGAAACGCTATAGAGACACTCAAGCCCGACGACTTCTACGACACCAACAACAAACTGGCTTACGAGATACTCACGAATATGTATTCCGACGATAAGCCGGTTGATTTTGTTACTGTGTCGGAGGAAATGAAGACAGCAGGAATTTTTGACCGCATAGGAGGCCAGCCCTTTCTCGCTGAACTCATCGGGAACATATCGACAACCGCAAACGTCAGCTTCCATGCCGAAATTGTACGTGAATACTCCGTGCGTCGGAAACTCATAGAGGCCGGCAACAGAATTATTATGCTTGCGTACAAGTTCGACACTCCCATAAAAGAAATCATCGACGAGGCAGAAAAACTCATCTTCAACGCGGCACAGAACAAAAAATCTTCCGACTTCCGGCACGTAAAAGAAATCATCAGCCCGGTGTTTTCGGGAGTCGAGGAGAGATTCAGAGAGAGCGATTCTGTAGTTGCGGGATTCCCGTCGGGCTTTGCGGATCTCGATTCTTACACGGGAGGTTTCCAGCCCGGAAGCCTGAACATTATCGCCGCACGTCCCTCAATGGGAAAAACAGCCTTCGCCATGAACATCGCACAGTTCGGGGGGAATGAACAGAATTTGCCCGTTCTCGTGTTCAGCCTCGAAATGCCAGCAGAACAATTAGTGCTCCGAATGCTTGCGGCAGAGTCCAGCACCAACCTCTCACAGTTGAGCGCGGGAACTTTCGACACAAATAACTTTGAGCTGATACGTCAGGCATGCAGTGTCCTTGCACAACGAAACATCTTCATCAACGACGACAGCGCACTTACGGCTATGGACTTTCGCACACGATGCAGACGCTTCACGACACAGCACGGGAAAATCGGACTCGTTATCGTGGACTACTTACAGCTGATGACCACCGGCAGCAGGGGCATGGACGGACGACAGCAGGAAGTTTCTGACATATCGCGAATGCTGAAAGTTACGGCTAGGGAGCTGAATTGTCCCGTTATCGCTTTGTCGCAGTTATCACGAGCCGCAGAACAACGCACCGAAAAGAAGCCGCAACTCTCCGACCTCCGGGATTCCGGCGCAATCGAACAGGACGCTGATGTCGTGCTCTTGATGTTCCGTGAGGACTACTACAGCGAGAACGAGAACAACGACCTCCAGGACAGCAAAGCCGATATTCGCGTGGCCAAGAACAGAAACGGGAGCACCGGGACTTTTCACCTGACATTCAAGAGGGAGTTCACGAGGTTTTGCAATTACGGCGAGGCTTGAGTGAGTTATGACCGCCCCCCTGTATCACTGCAGAGGGGTATCTTCTTCCGCATCAGGGTCATCAATCCCGAAATATTCCAGTTCTCCGTCTTCAGCGTCCTCCGGGTAATAAGTCAGCCATAATTTTCTGTTCGGATAGCTCCGCCTGTTGTACTCTGTGCACCCGGTCATGTCTTTATACATGTACATGAGGTTTGTCGCAATGTCCTCATCGTGAAATTTATTATCCTCAAAGTGCCGTGTGAATCCGTATGCCTTCATGACAGCTTCATCGTTCGCCTCATGAGCTTTTCGGAGTTCGGGGGGCATTGTGCGTTCGTCGTAGAGGTCAGCGAGGGAGCTTCGGGGATATTTCGCGCGTGCGTCGAGTATGGCTTGGGCGGTGCGTTCGATTGCTACGTAGTACGGGTTGCCGTCGGGGAAGCGTGCGGGGTCTGTTCGGAACAGCGGGTTTCTTGGCCAGGGGAAAGCGTTATAGTCGAGCGTGTTCGAGTAACTTATTCGCATTTCGAGCCGTCCACTGATACAGCGTAGCCATGCATTATGGACAATGGACATAAGCACTCCGAAATGATACAGGCTCACACCTTCCGCAAACCTTATATGTGAACTCGGTATTACATCACGCGACACCCAAGCCATCGGGACATATCTTCGAGTCTCTGATGACACTTTTGGCACTCCGTTATTTCCGCGAACAAAAAGGGAGCTTCTGCTAGCTTCTGTGTTACGGCCTTCGGACTTTCAAGCCTGTAATCCCTGCACGCTTCTATTCTCCTCAATACGCGGGGGCACTTTCGGATGTCGGCAGGTTCTACGTCTTTGAGCCATATGCACCAGCGCGGAATGTTATACAAAAAATCTTTGCCAGCCATATAGGGACGTATGAATTTCTCTGCTACAGGGTCAGTGCGCAATAGTTCATTCTTTTCCTCGTCCGTCAAAATAAAGTTGCCATTATCTAGGGGACGGCCTCCCGCTTTCATCGGTGGGACATCGCAAATAGGTTTTGTCTGTGCTTTCACGATGATATTCGGCCCCTCGAACAGGTAAGCGTTGATGTTCCCCGCCCAGTCAGGAGCCGGGACCCATGCTGTGTAACAGTTCGTGCTTCCGGGAGAACCTACAGGCCGTATGTCCCAGTAATAGCCGTCATCGCCCAAGTGATATTTTTTCGGGATGACTCCTTCCTTTGCTTTTGCCAGGTCGTAAACGTATTCTTGAATTTTCTTGTCCTTTTTCTTTCGTGGCATGTTGTACTTTCCTCCGTTCATGC
The DNA here is from genome assembly GCA_905233335.1 of uncultured Synergistales bacterium. GTDB lineage: Bacteria > Synergistota > Synergistia > Synergistales > Aminobacteriaceae > JAFUXM01. The sequence goes on along the minus strand of CAJOED010000129.1, from coordinate 3,915 downwards.
TTTGCCTGACAATGTTATAACGTCCTGCCGTTATGCGCAAAAAGTTATTCCGTCCTCAATGCGTCTATCGGGTCAAGGTTTGATGCTTTCCACGCCGGCCAGAATCCGAAAAGCACTCCGACGAACGCCGAGAATCCTGCCGCAATTATGACTGACTGCATAGATATTACTGTCGGCCATGAGAATATCTGCGTTACGAGTTTCGATACAGCAACGCCGCCGGAAATCCCGATAGCCCCTCCGAGCAATGACAGCACGACCGCTTCTGTGAGGAACTGCACGCGTACATTCGCGGGTCTTGCACCGACAGCCATACGTATGCCTATTTCGCGAGTTCTCTCACTCACGGACACCAGCATAATGTTCATGATGCCTATTCCGCCGACGAGAAGAGAGATTGACGCAACAGCACCCAACAACATACTGAAAACGTTAGCGGTATTTGAGGCGTTCTCCATTGCCTGCGTGAGATCGCGTATCTGGAAGTCATCTTCTACGCCTTCCGTGAGCTTGTGTCTTTGGCGGAGTATTGAGCGTACTTCCTGTGTTGCTGTGTCGACTTCCTCGCGTGTCTTGGCCTGAACGTTTATGCGCCGTACAGCGTCTACTCTCGTCCCGAAACGAACGAGCCTTCTTTGTGCAGTGGTTACGGGAACGAGTATGAAGTCGTCCTGATCCTGCCCCCATGAGTTTGCGCCTTTTGCCTTCATTACGCCGACGATGCGGAAGGGTATGTTTCGTATGCGTATGTTTGCGTCGAGCGGGTCAGAGTACCCGAAAAGTTCAGTTGCTACTGTTTTGCCGATTACGCAGACTTTTGCGGCGGATCTCACGTCCTGTTCGGTGAAGCATGTCCCGGACTCAAGCTCCCATGTTCTTACGGGCAGAATGTCGGGTGTGCTTCCGGTGATGCTGGTGTTCCAGTTGCTGTTGCCGTAGATGACCTGAGCACTTGCGTTGACTTCGGGTGCTGTTCGTGCGACGGAGAATGTTTCGCTGGCGAGGCTGTTCGAGTCCTCAAGCGTAAGGCTCTCCCCTGAACCTGCTGCTCCTCGTGCGCCTGTTGAGTTGGGCGGTGCGGGCATGACGATAATGAGGTTTGCGCCGAACCCGGACATGAAGCCCTCGACCTGTTGTGCGGCTCCGCGTCCGATTGCTACCATAGTGATGACTGCTCCGACACCGATAATTATTCCCAGCATCGTGAGTATTGAGCGTGTTCTGTTTCCCATGAGGGAGCGTAGAGCTGTCTTGACGATTTCCATGATGATAATCACTCTCCGAAAAAAATCTTGATGACATTATATTAGTGTGAGTTGTAATTATTGAGGAGAGAAAAATTTTTTTAATGCTATAATAATTTCACTCAAGCAGATTTTTATGTTTACGATAAAAAGGGAGGAAGTATTTTTTATCATGGAGCCAATCTACAAATATTTTAAGCCCGCGTGGAGAAGTTTCTACAAACTCATCATCCTTCAGGTATTAATTCTCATTCTCGCGTGCGTCGGAAGTTTCATAGGCCCCTGCAAGTCCGGCACAAACTTATTCAAATGGATGTGGATTTTTGCAGTTGTTGTTGATGTACTGATATTCTGCTACATTGCCATACAGCGCGCAACAACTTCACTAGTCCTCCGCGACAATCCCGACAAAGCAGAAGACCAGGAAGTAGCCTTTATCGTGTGCCACCCGTTAAAGCCGTTCAGCTCCGACTTCCGCACGTCAATCGAGATCGGCCTCGCGAACATCATGCACATCAAAGTGGGACAGACTATGATGCAGACAGTGTTAAACATCGGCGATATTGTCGTAACATCATCAGGGACAGCAACGGAAGAAATTTTTGCGCCCAACATCCCGAATCCGCAGGCCGTACGCGACGAGATACAGGTACACGCCCGACGCTACACCATGCCCGCTTCAACCCCATCAACACCTACAGCAACACCTACAGCAGAGGGACAGCAGGCGTAATTCATACACATTCGCTTTTTTGTACACGCAGAAATCCGGGAGCTTTGCCATCAGACATTGCCCCCGTTTTTTTATGCTCATTTCTTTTTGTTGAGGCACATTTTCAGAATCTTCATCATTTCGAGCCTCTTGAAGGGCTTTGGCAGATAGTCATCAAATCCGTATGCTATGTATTCGTTGCGGGCGTTTGCTCCTGCGTTTGCCGTGAGTGCTATGAAGTGCGTACCGTCAGCATATTTCTTTGCGTGTCCGAGCGTTTCTATTCCGTCCATGCCGGGCATCTTGTGATCCAGAAACACAATGTCGTAGTGCGTCTTCTTCATCATTTCGAGGGCATCTTCTCCGCTTTCTGCCGTGTCAATATGAGCCTGCGAATCCTTCAGCATTCCCTTAGCGACAACCAAGTTCACGGGCGTATCATCGACGATTAAGATTTTCGCGTCCGGCCAAGTAGAAGCTCCCTCATCTGCTGTCTCCTCCGCCGGAGTGTTCATTTCGGTGTTGCGCATGAACTCTTCGTACTCCTTCAGCGTCATGTTGGAGCCTTGCGCTGTCTTCTGCGGGACACTGAACGTTACTGCCGTGCCTTTTCCGTACTCACTCTTAATCTCAATTACTCCGCTCATGATGTCTATGATGTTCTTCACGAGAGTCAGCCCAAGCCCCGCACCCGGAATATGCCGAGTCTCTATGATGTTCGCACGCTCGAAAGGCTCAAATATATTCTTTGCGTCCTCCTCACGCATTCCGATACCAGTATCCTCAATCGTGAACGTAAGAACTATATCCGTGTCATTCTGTTTTCTGCCGGAAACTTTGATGGTTATGCTTCCTGATTGTGTATATTTTGCGGCGTTGTTCAGGAGGTTGTGAATGACCTGCTGTAACCTCAACACATCACCGTGCAGATGTTCCGGCAAATTCTTATCGGCCTCGAGTACGAAACGCAGACTGCCTTTACCCTTTATCATGTCGATAACGTAGCTTTCACTTTCCTTCAGGACATCCCATAAGTGATAGTCGCTCTCGTACAGATCCATTTTCCCCGCCTCAATCTTTGAGATGTCGAGAATGTTATTCACCAGCGCAAGAAGATAATCTCCGGCTCCCTTTATGCTTAGTGCTGCTTTCCGTGTTTCAGCGTCGGGGTTTTCGTTGAGTATCATGTCATTGATGCCGAGTATCGCGTTCATGGGTGTACGTATCTCGTGCGATGTGCTCGCAAGGAAATTACTCTTGGCCTTGTTCGCGACTGTTGCCCGCTGTATTGATGCTTCTGTGCGTATTCGTGCCTCGTCAGTTTCTTTCTGTGCGGTGATGAGCTGTCTGTATGTCGGTGCCTCAAGGTAAAAGAACGTGAACACCAGCATCATAGTAGCGACGGAATACACCAGCGGCAGGTTCAGCCTGAAGAGGTACTGTATGACGAACGAGTCAATCAGCAGAAGGAACAGCAAATTCATGACGATAAACTGACCGTTGCCGTAATACTCCTGATATATTAACTGAAGGAAAAAACCGACTGCTACGAAAATTATTGCGAAACCAGGAGAAAATATCATGAACGCTTTATCGTCGGGATTGAGAATGAACAGCATGATTACGCTTATGCACAGCAGGAAAAAATTTATGTCCGTAAACCTCCGGCTGACACTCCCGGTATACGCCGCAACATAACACATCAGGCAGTAAGCGTTAATGTTTATCGTCGCGTAAAATATTTTCGTGTACGTCGTTATTGTCTCCATGTCCGTAAAGAGTTCAAGTGCAACCTCAAAACATGCCGCAACCAAAGTAGAAATTACCAGCATCAAAAATCTTCTGTTGATCTCGGACGTAGTTGCCATTCTCCCGCCAAGAAACACCGCCAGTACAAGCAGATACGGAAGCATAGTAAGTTCTATAAATGATTCCCCTAGATGATTGAAAAATGTCATG
>CAJOED010000128.1 GCA_905233335.1 uncultured Synergistales bacterium | reverse complement strand
CCGGACTCCCCTGACACTGCCGACCTTACTGCCGAACTTCACACGCTGACGGAAGCCGTAAAGAGCATAGAGCTTAATCCTTCATGGAGGGAAGCAAATACAGGTTTCGAGTTGAGCCTTGACGAGCCTCCACCAGAAATATGGACGCACATCAACGACAACGCTCCGCAGAAACAGGACGACGAAGAAGAAGATTACGAGCAGGGTACGAGCCTTCAAGGGCCGGCGTATGTTCCCAAGCACGGAACGAATTTCACACAGAGATTACAGAAAACTTTGCAGGACAGAAAAGAACGTGCAGAAGCAGAACGTGAACAGGAAGAGGAGAGAAGACCTCATCACCCGCACTTCAGAAAAGCCGTTATGATGTGTGCGGCTATGCTGCTGGCTGTTGTGCTTGCGTGTTTGGGTTTATGGTGGGTTTCACGGTGGACACCCGAAAACATTAACGCACGAGCGGCCAAGTTATATGAGCAGGGAAAATATGATGAGGCTATGAAGCTCTACCAGCAGGGCTACAGGCTTTACCCGAATGCGCTGACTTTCTTGAAGGGAATTGCTGACACCGCAGAAAAGTCCGGGCATTCACAAACTGCTGAAATTGCGAACGACGAATATAACAATATGCTTCCCGAAGATACTACGAATAATAATAAAGTAGAAGGTGATAATGAGCCGGAAGAAAAAAAATATGTGCGGCCTGTAACGTTCGATGAGCTTTTGCAGGAAGGCAACAGGGCGTTCAACGTCGGCAGGTACAGAGTAGCAATCATGAATTTTTTTAGGGCAAAGGAGCTTCGGAGTAACGACATGCGGCCATATATCGGACTTGCGAGGGCATACAGGGCACGGGGTCTTTACTTCGACGCAAAAATTATTCTCGATGAGGCTCGTCAAAAGTTCGGACTCAACCCGACAATCGAGATGGAACGTCAATATTTGAGGAGGGAATAATCATCATGGCAAACGAGAACGTAACAAAAGCAAACGAAATAGTCGGCAATACCGTAGTGAAGGCACTTGAACGCCGGGGCTTTGAGGCTGAATATGTCCCGACGGGAGCGGACGCGCTGAAACGCATTCTCGAAATCGTCCCTGAAGGCGCAAGCGTAGGTATTCCGGGAACAGTAACAGTGAGGGAGATCGGAGCACTCGACGCACTGAAAGCACGAGGCAACACGATATACCAGCACTGGGGGCCGATGTCAGTAGAGGAACGCCGACTCGCACGGGACAAAGAGAACGGAGCGGACGTATTCCTCACGAGCGCAAACGCCCTCACACGGGACGGACGCATCATCAACATCGACGGCACGGGCAACAGAGTCGCAGGAATGGCGTGGGGCAACGGACTCGTACTGTTCGTTATCGGCATCAACAAGTTAGCATTCGGACTTGAGGACGGAATAGAGCGCGCGAGGTCAGCAACAATCCCGAACGCAATACGTCAGAATGAACCGTCTGCTTGTGTGAAGGCCGGGAAATGTGTGAAGTGCCTTGATGAAGCGAGTATGTGCCGTGCGATTCTGATACTTGAACAGGCTGTGAAGGGACGTAAGTATCACGTTATCATAGTCGGCGAAAATCTAGGCTACTAACAACAAAACGCCCTCTTGAGTTTCGGGAGGGTGTAATTTTTTTGAGGAGAAAAATTTTTCATGGAGAACAGAGACAAAATAGTAGTGCTTCTTGCGGGAGGCCGTATAGTACAGCGTCATGAGGGGCACGACAGCCCGGAGCTTACGGACGAGGAATTATACGCGCTGTTACCTGATGACGTAAAAGGTCATGTAGTGTTCCAGAAGTGGAGCTATCAGCCGGTATCGAATTACACGCTCCGAATGTGCGGTGAACTTCTCGGAATGGTAACGAGTTATGTTCATGATGAGGGAGCACGGGGTGTAGTTGTTACGTGCGGTATTCAGGCATTGTCGGAGCTTGCGTACTTTGCGGATCTCGTATGGGAACTCAATCCTCCGTTAATCTTCACCGGTTCAATCTTCAACGCCGGGACTCCGAACAGCGAAACATCATTGCGTCTCACACAGTCAATACGTGCGGCGTTGTCGGGGTCATGCACGGGAAAAGGTGCGCTGATATGCATTCAGGACAGTATATACGCACCTGCTGACGTGTTGAGGATATCGAACTTCAACCGCGCGGGACTTCTTGCGTTCCCGGAAGCTCCTTTGGGAGTGTTCTCACAACCATCGGGAAGCTATATCTCTCTCCGTCTTCCACGACACAGATACATCCAGAAGATGATACAGCCATTAGCCCGCAACATTCCTATTTTGAGTGCGTCCATCGGGGACGGTGATGTGATTTTGCGCGCGCTCCTCGACAAACGCTTTGAGGAACTCGACGGCCTCATTGTGTCGGGACTCGGGGATGGCGACGTGCCAAGCGTATGGGTGCCTTTACTGCGGAAATTATTGCGTTCGGAAATCCCGATAGTGTTATCGTCGAGATACCCTGACGGCATAGTGCAGGCGACGGAAAATTATGAGGGCAGTGCATCACAGCTTCTCGAAATGGGACTAATCAGCGCGGGAATGCTCTCACCGTATCAGGCGCGTATTCGTCTTGCTGTCGGACTTGCGGCGGGGCTGAAGGGCGAAGAACTCTCCGACTACATCACGAACAAGAGATAACTACATGTCAGGAATTTTTGCGAATAAGCGCGGGAATGCTATAGATGTTTCGTGTGATTGCGGCGGGGCTGTAAGGGCGGCAGGAACTTTTAGGAACAAACGCGGGAATATAGTAACTCTTTCTGTTTGTAGCGTCAGGGATAAAACGTTGAAACAATCTCCGGCTGTATCACCAGCTAGAGAGCACAAGATGAACGCTGTAACTTTTTCGGGGCTTTGCGGCGTGGCTGTAAGGGCGGCAGGAATTTTTGAGAACGGGCACGAGAGCGTTTCGGGCTTTTACGGCACGTGTAAAGTGTCGAGGCACTCACAAAACAACGCGGCAATATCGGGAGTGTGTAATACATGTCAGGAATAATAGCGATAATCGGTCGTCCCAATGCGGGCAAATCATCACTCTTCAACCGTCTCACCGGCACAAAAAGCGCAATTGTTGACGACATGCCCGGAGTTACGCGCGACAGGCTTTACGGAGAAGTTGAGTACGAGGGGCGGAATTTCTACGTGATAGACACGGGCGGAATTTTCGGTGAGGATACAGCATTCAGTTCCGGGATACGTGCGCACGTTGAAGAGGCTGTGAGGGAATGCGACGGAGTAATATTTGTTGTCGACGGCAGAGACGGAATCACGACGGGTGATGAGGAGATTGCAGAGTTCATCAGGCGTGCTGGGGATAAGCCGGTTATAGTTGCGGTGAATAAACTTGATGACCCGAAACATGATGACCTTGCGAATGATGCTTACTCTTTGGGCTTTGAGAACGTCATAGCAATTAGCGCGGTGCACAAACGAGGACTGTATGAACTTCTCGACGCTGTGAAGGAAATTCTCCCTGACGACACCGGCACACAAGAAGACGACACCGACACAATCAGGCTCGTGATTGCGGGAAAACCGAACGTGGGCAAGTCCTCACTGCTGAACAGGCTCACGAACTCTGAACGCTCACTCGTGAGTCCGATTGCGGGAACGACGCGCGACCCTGTAGACATGAGCATAGATATTAACGGTCAGGCATTCAGGATAATCGACACTGCGGGATTACGGCGGCGGGCAAAGTTCGACGGGGATCTTGAGTATTATTCGTTTGTGCGGACGCTTGCGGCGGTGGACAGGTCAGACATTGCGTTATTGCTGATGGACGCAAGAGAAGTTTGCACGGATCAGGACAAGAAGATAGCGTCTCATGTTGTGCAGAAGGGCAAAGGGTTAGTGATTGTCGTCAACAAATGGGATCTGGCCACGAAAACAGCCGACGAACTCATGAAGAAAATTCGCGACGACATGCCGTTTTTGAGTTATGCGCCGGTGATTTTTGCGTCTGCTCTGACTGGTCGTGGGGTGCAGAAAATCATTCAGGCAGTAATGACCGCCAGCACCAACAGAAAGAAGAGAATACCCACTAACTTGCTGAACAGGTTAATGCGAGATGTGTTAGCGTTTGACCGTCTGCCTTCCGACAGAAAAGGGCGTGCGCTGAAAGTGTATTATTGTTCACAGGCAGAAAGTGAGCCTCCGACGTTTATATTTTTCGTGAATAACCCTGAACTTGTCAGCTCGTCGTTCGAAAATCACGTGAAGAATAAGCTGCGTGAACTTGAAGACTTCACCGGCACACCCATAAGAACGTTCTGGCGCGGCCGGGAGAAGGAAGATGAGCGATAGGATTATTGATGAGTCATTGCTTCCCCCTGAAAAACGCTGGGAGAACTTGACGCTCGCGAATGATTTTCTGTTCGGGAAGGTTATGCGTGATACAGAGCTTTGTACGGAGATGATTCGCCGCATACTTCCTGATATGGACATCGGGCACATAGAGTTCACACAGCCTCAGAAGTCGGAGAAACATTCACTTGATACTCGCGG
>CAJOED010000127.1 GCA_905233335.1 uncultured Synergistales bacterium | reverse complement strand
TCATGCTCTCACTCCCTAAAAGTTGAAATATATGAACGGGTTATAGCTCGACGCTACAATCTCAATCAACGACAGGCCAAGCACAGCACACAGCCATAGTCCCTCCGCCGCCTTACTCCTGCGCAAAATCTTCACGACCGGCAGACACCCGACGACCGCTGCGCACACCACGACCCATGACCCGCAAACGTACTCTACGAACGCCGCATCACAGAACGCATTGCCATTAAGGCCGAACATTGACGCTATGTAGCTCATGCCCGCACTGACGCTATCTGACCTGAATATCACCCACGCAAGTATTATCATCAGGAGAGTGAATGCCCGCGAGCTTTTGCCGGTGAATTTCTCGAACGCAAGAAGCACGAAATACAGCAGACCCCACAGTATGAACGTCCAGTTTGCGCCGTGCCATATGCCCGTCAAGAGCCATACGACAAAGACATTCAGCACCCAGCGTGGACGTGAGACGCGATTTCCTCCCATCGGAATATACACGTAGTCCCGGAACCATGACGATAATGATATGTGCCAACGCCGCCAGAACTCCGAAATACTTTTTGCGGTGTATGGGTAGCGGAAGTTCTCCTCAAAGTGAAAGCCGAACATCAGGCCAAGCCCGACTGCCATATCACTGTAGCCGGAAAAGTCAAAGTATATCTGCAGGGTGTAAGCTACAGCTCCGAGCCATGACATTAACACGGAAGGAGCTATCATGTAGCCGAAAACGTTGTCTGCAATCTGTGCGGTGAAATTAGCGAGCAGTATCTTTTTTCCCAAGCCGTAAATGAACCTCCTCACGCCCTCCGAAAAATCATCATAACTCTCTGTCCTGTTCGTTATCTCGTGAGCTATCTGGTTGTAGCGGACTATAGGACCGGCGATTAACTGCGGGAAAAATGAGATATACAGCGCGGCATTGAGAAAATTTCTTTGAGGCTCTGCTGTCCCGTAATAGACATCAAAAACGTAGCTCATCATCTGGAACGTGAAAAACGATATACCGATGGGAAGCCTGATAATTACCCTTCCGCCCGTAACAAAACCTGCATATTTGAACACTCCCAAGAGAGCGACATCAAACGTTACAGCAACGACGAGCCAGAATTTTTTGCGGGAAGTCATCATCAACGCTATGAGCCAGTTCACGAACACGGAGAAAATCATCACGAACACAAAAACAGGTTCACCCCACGAGTAAAAAGCCAGGCTTGCAAGGAGTAAGATATAGTTGCGTTGTGTCCGGGATTTTGTGAGTGAGTAATAGAGAATGAGCAGTGCAGGCAGAAACAAGAACATGAACACTCCTGACGAGAATACCATAACGCTATGGCCTCCCGCCGTGTGTTGCTGCTAAAAGAAAATAATCAAGGCGATGTGCGATGTGCGATGTGCGATGTGCGATTATACACAAAAAACATCATAATGTCAAACTCCTTTGCAAAAAATTTTTACAGTTACGAAACATTATACATTCACGCGGTCAATTCAAAAAATTTACATGTATAATTAATTTACGATTTTATACATATTTCTATCATGCATTTCAGAAGGAGGAATTTTTTTTCATGCGCATAAAATTTTCTCGTGCACTCCTGATTTCTATTATGCTGTCATTCTCGGCCTCATCATTCGCCGCAACGCCTTCCATTATCATGAACGGTGAAGCTCATGTCGGCGAGCAGGTAGTTCTTTCCGTCGAGAACTCCGGCATACCTTCAGGAGGCTCCGTCGCGTGGTCAGTCAGTCCCACTACAGGACAAAACCCCGACCGCATTCAGCTCCGTTCGGGAGGCCGTGAGTGTGCATTTACGCCGCTCGATGTACAGCCCGTGAAGGTCATAGCGTCATTCATCGACCGGGACGGCAACGAAATATCCAGCAGGGAAGTTCTCGTTACGCCCAAAGAGTTTCAGGTGAATATCGCCGTAGTTATCGACAGGCCGTTAACGTTATGGGACGCATCACGGCGGGTGAATTACGTTCTTAGTCCCGATATACTTCTCGAATTCTCCCGTCAGAATACGCGCCTCACTCACTCCACGCTTCAACGGTGCGCACTCTTTCACGTGGACAGCGGACGCGGCTACGGCACTCATGAGCCAGGACAAAGACGACATCTTCATACGCCGGGGCAGTGTCGGAGAAAGTGAGATTTATGTTACGGCGTTCAATGCGTCGGGAGTTCGTTTGGGAATCGGTGAGAGCAGAGTGAATATTACCCTGCCGGTGTCAACATATGAAGAGTCAGCGTCGGAACGTGAAGCATGGCAGAGCTGGCAGAGAGCGAACGTACTTTGGGAGAACGGGAATTACACGGAGGCCGTAACGTTAGCACAGAGAGCCAGTACGTTATCACCTAGAGACCTCGAAATTTCCGAAGGACTCCGCGCAATGAACACGAACTACGCACGCTACACGAAAGCCCAGAAGTTACGCCAGGACGCAGAAACACTCGACACAGAACGACGATACGACGACGCACTGAAGAACTTACGCGCCGCCCAAGTGATATGGCCTGTTGATGACGGAGCAGAAATCATCGAGGAAGCCGAACGCAAAGTGAACGAATACCGTATGCTGGTGCAGGAAGCGAACTGGTTGCGTGATACAGCGAGCGCATATGACAATGAGAACATGTACGAGGACGCACTGGAATATTACGCAAAGAGTATAGCTCTCGTGTCGTCTGACGCTATTGCTGACAGAATGGAGAGAATACGCAACCGCCTCACACTTATAGCCGATGCTGACAGGTACGCGGGAGAAGGAAATTCATACGAACGTGAAGGCAAACTGCAGGACGCACTCAACCACTACACCGCCAGCATAATGAGCAACCCCGACGCAGGACTCCGACAGCACATAGAGGAGTTACAGAGCGTCATATCACGACGGGAACGCCAAGCGAACGCCCTCAACCGTGAAGGACAAGACCTCATGCGCCGCAACAGTAATCAGGAAGCCCTGAAACGCTACACGGAAAGCATGCGTGTATGGGAAAATGACACAGCCGCACAGAGAATAAAGCAGTTGAGCAGGAACACACGCCTTGCACCTGATACGGTAATTCGCGGGCCTGAAGATTTCGGAATAGGTACGAGGATAGACGCTCAGAGAATTATCAAGGAGGCCGACGAGCTTTACACAAAGGGAGATATTGACGGGGCAGCGGCATTGTACAGAAAGGCACAGGCAATAGCACCCTCCAACGAAATGCGCGCATGGGTCAGCAAACTTGACAGAATACTGAAGGAACGTGATGCAGTGAACGCGGCCAACAAACTCATAAGCGACGCAAACGCCCTCTACAAAGCCGGAAAGACACGGGAAGCAATCGAACTTTACCGGCAGAGCCTGAACGTACACAAAAACGCAGAAATAGAAGCATTCATCAGAAAGCAGGGGACAAAGTGATAAAGATAGGATTCTGCAACCTCAAAGGCGGGGTGGGAAAGACTACGGCGTGTCAGAATATCGCTGTGTGTCTGGCGAAAATGGAACGAAAAGTCGCCGTCGTGGACATGGATCCGCAAAGCAACCTCAGCGCGGGTTTCGGTGTCATGCCGTCATCTACGGAGCCGCAAGTGTTCGACCTGTTGTCGGGTGCGGCATCATGGGACGAGATTTTGCGCACAAAAGAGGGCGTTGATGTCATTCCGAGTTCGCTTGATTTAGTGCTTGCGGAACTCAACGAGGAAGGCCCTTTGAGCAGGGCTACGGCGTTGCGTGATGCGCTCGGGAAAATTGAGCAGGACAGATATGATTATGTTCTTCTCGACAGTCCTCCGCAGCTAGGAATTTTCACTCGTAACGTTCTTGCGGCATGTGATGATATTATTGTGCCGATGGACGGAGGATTTTACAGCCTGTTCGGTCTGCGTCTGCTCGATAAGTCAATGCATATTTTCCACGAACGACTTAATCCGAACTTGAGAATTTCGGGAATACTCATGACGAACTACAACCCAAGACTCTACATCACCCGAAAAATTTTCGACGAGGTGAGAAAGACATTCGGTGATGTGTTGTTCGACAACTGCATACGTCAGAACGTGAGCCTTGTAGAAGCTACGAGTATGGGAATGTCGATTTTTGCGTATGCTCCGAAATCACGAGGCGCGGAAGGATATAGTGCAGTTACGCGGGAATTCCTGAAAAAGTTTGAGAGCGGTAAACGCCCCGTAACAATCAGTGAAGCCCACGAAACAGAATCAGAGACGGAAGCAGAACAGGAACATGAACAGGAGCCTGAAACCGTAACAGTGATTGCGGAGGAAGCCGGGACAGAAACGCCCGAACTCGTCATCACGGAACAGGAGCTTGAAGCCGCACCTCCCGCCGTCGAGCCGGAGCCGACCCCGGCACCAGCACCCAAGCCCGCGCCGAAACCTGTAATTATGCCGGAAGAGAAACGCATTGTGCTTGGAGCGTACGAGGAGAGCATAAAGCAGGATATACTTGATATGCTTCCCGACAAAGAAAAGTCAATGTGGCGGCACATGTTCGGTTCAGTGAGTGAGATAACGCGCGATGAGATAGACGTGAAAGCATTGCGTGAGGATTTCGAGAACTCCGACAAGGACAGATATACGTTCTACATTCTGAACGATGAGGAAGACTCGCTATGGCCGATAATGTATTCGGATCAGATAGTAGAGCCTCTGCGTTGTGTAGTGAAGTGGGACGAGAACGGCACTGCTGAAGTGTATATGTAGTGTGTGTGATTATGCCCCCTTGTGATTGTGCAGGGGGGTAAATTTTCAGTAGAAAGTGTGTGAAATGTCATGAAAAAATATCTCCTGCTTCTTCTGCTAATATGTGCCGGTTTTTTCTACAGTGCAATGCCCGAAACTAAGTCGCGTGTAATTCGTGTCGGTGTTGAGTGTGATCATGAGCCGTACAACTGGGAAGAAACTTCCCAAACGGATAGCAATTTCCCGTTGGTGAACAATCCCGGATTTTTTGCGGAAGGTTATGACGTGCAAATGGCCGCGTTAGTTGCCGGAAAAATAGGTGCAACACTTGAGTTCCATAAAGTGAAATGGGATGACCTGTTGAACGCTCTGAACAGGCGGGAGATAGACGCGATATTTTCGGGAATGGTAGACACATACGAGCGGAAAAATATTATAGCGTTTTCCATACCGTATGAAGTGAGGAAGACGGAATATTCTGTTTTGGTGAGCAGGAAGGGGAGATATGCAGGGGCACGGACGCTGAAAGATTTTTCGGGAGCTAGGATACTTGGCCAGAAGGGGTCGCATTTCGACGAGGTAATAGATCAGATACCGGGAGTGGTACATGTTGCGCCGCTCGACACACAGACGGCAGTGATTAACGCGATGACGAAATTCGACGTTGACGGAGTAGTGCTGAATAGGGACACAGCAGAGTCGTGTGCAAGGACGTATCCGGGACTTACGGTGGTAAGTTTTGATGACGATGAAGGGTTTGACTTGGGATTTAACGGTTTGTGTGCAGGGTTCAGAAAGACGGATGCGGAGCTTGTGTCGGAAGTGAATTATGCCATAAACAGCATAACGATGAGGGAACGCCGCCGGGTAATGGATCAGGTAATCAAACGGGTATGGGAAGATATATAGAAGGAGGAACGAATCATGAAAATAGTATCGGTAATTAACTACAAGGGTGGAGTCGGTAAGACGACACTTACGGCAAACTTGGGAGCATATGCGGCCTCAAGAGGAAAGCGGGTATTGATGATAGACCTTGACCCGCAGACGCACTTAACATTCAGCTTCATGACTCCTGAATACTGGGCAGGAAAGTATGCTGACAACAAGACGCTGAAAAATTATTTTGAGCCTGTCATCAAATCATCGGACGAAATTCCTGAATTGTCATCGTTGATAATTCCGCTTGGGATGGGAAATCTATTAGATTTTGAGGGTGCAAAACTCGACCTGATAAGTTCACACCTCGAACTCATCAATATAGACGTAGAATTATCATGGCAGGCAGGCGGCGGAAATCCTATCACGCTTGCGGCAAATTCCCTGAAAGTGTACAGCTATTTACGCAATGAACTCACAAAGCTGAAAGATGACTATGATTTAGTGCTGATAGACTGTCCACCTAATTTTTATGTGCTTGTGAAGAATGCTCTTATTGCTAGTGATTATTATATCATTCCTGCGAGGCTTGATTATTTGTCGACACTCGGAATTAATGAGCTTCACCAGAAGAAGATTGCGGCATTCCTGAAACAACATGCTGAATACATGAAGACATTGCAGGACAGCAGATATTTGCCGGTGTTTCTCACACTGCTTGGAATAGTGCCTATGATGGTAACAATGCGCAGGGACAGAGAGCCTGTTGCGGCGGAGCAGGAATATATGAACGAACTCAAAGGCAAAGGATACTACATGTTTGCGCCCGTCCGCAATAATGCCTCAGTGTTCGGAGCAAAGCCTGTAGACGGTGTGCCGGTGGTATTGACGTGGCCGAGATTCAACCTGACAGCGAAAAAGATAGTGCGTGAACTTCAGGAGCTAGGCGAGGAGTTTT
>CAJOED010000126.1 GCA_905233335.1 uncultured Synergistales bacterium | reverse complement strand
AATTGCTTCGGTGTGCGGGGGCTATGGCTTACGGAAAAAGAGCAACTATAACGGTGTGAGGCTTCTATGTAACGTACATTGACGCTCACAAAATAACTTCACATAAAGAAGGGACTTGAGGAATAGTGGGAGAAATCATAACTGCTTCGGTGTGCGGGGCTTCTTTGTGTGAAATACATTGACGCTATAAAAATATCTTACGTAGAAAGGACTTGACGAATAATGAGAGAAATCATCACAGCAATAATATTAGTGGTAATGTCAGCAGGTGTGCTTTATGCGCAGGAAGTGAGATACATTGACGCGCCGAAATTCGATGGGCAAATATACCTTTACGGTGAACCCGACAAAGCAGACGTAGATTTTGAGCAGTGGTACGAGATCGAAAATCGCGGTCAGTTCGTGCGCAACGTGAAAGTCCCTGCACTAATCCCATACTTACCAGACCCGGCCAAGTCGAACGGTGCTGCGATAATCATTGCTCCGGGAGGTGCGTTCCTGCATCACACTTTCGGGAGCGGCGGCTATGAGGCAGCAGAATGGTTCAGGAGTCAGGGATTCGCGACGTTCATACTCAAATACAGAGTAGAAATCACACCTAGAGAAGAAGCAGACTATCAGGCATACGTAGCGGAGAAAATGTCAGGTTATCGTGCGGGAGGTTTGAGCGGGAATTATGCACCTGCAACACCTGACTATGCATTCGAGGACATCAATGCGGCTGTGAAACTCATTCGCGAACGTGCCGGGGAATTTCACATCAGGCCGGACAAAATCGGAATAGTGGGTTTCTCTGCTGGGGCGTTAATGGCTGTGTACAATGCAGAAAGTGCAGAAACTTCATGCAAAGCGGACTTCATTGCGTCGATATACGGTCAGTTAGTCATGCGTGATATGCCTGAAAAACTTCCTCCGATGTTTGCGGCGATGTCGTCGGATGATGAACTTTCCGGGCAGAGCGGCTTTGAGATAATTCAGGCGTGGCAGAAGCGCGGAATTGTCGAGCTGCATTTATACGGTCAGGGCGGGCATAATTTCGGCATGGGACACGAGCCTTTCACGAATGCACTATGGCCGGTGGAGTTTCTTGCGTGGCTTCGTATGCTGGGAATAATTGACGCTCCTGCTGACACACATACAATCTCACTCAACAACGGACTGAATATGCCGCAGTTCGGAATAGGGACGTTCAACTCAAGTGTAGAACAGGCACATGATGCTGTACTTTGGGCGTTGAGGGCAGGTTACCGGCACATTGACACGGCTCACGCATACCAGAACGAACGCGGGGTCGGTGCGGCAGTACGTGAGTCGGGCATTCCACGCGGGGAAATATGGATTACGAGCAAGCTGTGGCCGACGGACTACAACTCCGGGAACGTCGAGCAGTCCATCAACAAGATGTTGGAGCGACTCGGCACTGACTATATAGACCTGCTGTATCTTCATCAGCCTGTTGGTAATTACCGGGCGGGCTGGCAGGGACTCGAAAACGCCGTGAGAGCCGGGAAAGTTCGCGCTATCGGATTGTCGAATTTCGACCTCAACGAGGAATTATTTGATGACATTATTGAACACGCCGAGATCAAACCAGAGAGCTTCACCCTTACGCACAGAGAAAATCATTCCGAGAGAAGTGCGCAAAGAATAATATTGCTGTTGAAGGCTGGTATCCTTTGGGCGGAACTCACGGGGGGAATGCTGTATTGTTCCGGGACTCTGTTATTCAGGAGATAGCCGGACGCTATGGGAAGACACCTGCCGAGATAATATTACGGTGGCACGTTCAGGAAGGATTTTCGGTGATACCCGGCTCAAGAAATCATGCGCACATCAGACAGAATATTTCGGTGTACGGCTTCCGGCTTTCAGATGACGACATGCAGAAGATACGAGCACTTGACAAGGAGCAGAGATTTTACACTGGGACTTATGAGAGTTCACAGAGATTCAATGAGTGGACACCGGCGGACTAAAATAAAAATTATCAATCGTTAATTGTATCTTTCAATTTGATAATATTATCGTAACGCTTCATAATGAGTTCATTCTCAAAAAAGGAGCGTTATTTTTTATGAAGTACGTAAAACTTGGCAATTCCGGCGTAGATGTTTCGAGAGTGTGTCTTGGCATGATGAGTTTCGGCAAACCAGGCACAGAAAACGGCGTATTCCCTTGGGCAATGGAATTTGACGACGCAAAGCCCCTCTTCAGGAAAGCCATAGAACTCGGCATAAACTTTTTCGACACAGCTAACGTCTATCAGCTCGGAAGCAGCGAGGAAATCACCGGCAAATTGATTCGTGAGTTCGGCCTCAATCGTGATGAGATTGTTGTAGCTACAAAGGTGAACTTCGAGATGAGAGCAGGCCGTCCGAACGGAGCAGGGTCTTCACGCAAAAACATCATGACCGAAATAGATCACAGCCTCAAACGCTTGGGACTTGATTACGTCGACTTGTACCAGATTCACCGCCTTGATGCATTCACGCCGATGGAAGAGATTATGGAGGCACTTCATGATGTTGTGAAGTCCGGCAAAGCAAGGTACATAGGAGCCTGCACAATGGACGCGTGGCAGTTCGAGAGATTGCAGAACATTGCGGAGCGTCATAACTGGACGAAATTCATAACGATGCAGAACCAGTACAACCTCATATACAGGGAAGAAGAACACGAAATGATGCCGTTGTGCCTTGATCGCAAAGTCGGCGTTAATCCATGGAGTCCTCTTGCGGGCGGAAGATGTGCACACCCATGGGGGACACAGACAGCACGTACAAAGATTGACGGAGTTTCGCCTATGGTATGGACGGAAAAGACAGCCGCACAGGACAAAGCCGTAGTCGACAACCTCGAACGTGTAGCGCGTGAGAATGGACGCACAATGGCTCAGGAAGCTCTCGCGTGGATGTTGAGCAAGCCGTATATATGTTCGCCCGTCGTGGGAACTACCAGCGTGAAGCACGTTGAGGAAGCAGCATCAGCAGTTGACATTACGCTGACGAGTGAGGAGATAGCCGCGCTTGAAGCTCCGTATGTTGCGCACACGAAACAGCACGCGTTCTAGGTCATGCAGATGAGAGCCTGGTCGGTGAAGCGTTGACACCTTTTCGTGATGAGGCAGTAATCGCTGCAGAGTGCGGGGGTAATGTTCGAGCCGGGACATGTAAAATGTTACTCCGACGCAGTTGTCGTTAGCGTGGCATCTCGCACAGAAGGAGTTTATCGTTCCCATTCCCGGAACATCACGGCTTGAGCGCATAAGAGAACATACACCATGATTCATTAACTTCTTTGATAAAATATCTATTTACAGAGAACGCTACTACCCCGACAGCTACAATGGGAAGAGCGTAAGACAATAGCAGGGAGATAATGACGGAATGAGCATAATTGACGCACTAGCAAAACGCCGCTCAATATACAAAATCGGCGGAAAAATCCCCGTAAGTGATAGTGAAGTAATCTCGCTCGTGAATAATTCGGCTGAACTTGTGCCCGACGCTTTCAACATGAAGAGCCAGCGCGTAGTTCTCGCACTCGGTGAGAAGCACAAAGCACTTTGGGACGCAATATATGATGCATTCGGCGGAAAGGTATCGCGTGAGAAAATCGACAGCTTCAAGGCAGGCTATGGCACAGTGTTGTATTTCTACGATGCTGATGTTGTGAGGTCGTTGCAGGAGAAATACCCGGCGTATTCTGCTAACTTCCCGATATGGAGTCAGCAGGCTAACGGAATGTTACAGATAGCAATATGGGCGGGACTTCGTGAGCTGAACATCGGCGCAAACATTCAGCACTATAACCCCGTAATTGATGATGCTGTGCGAAAACTTTTCGGGCTTCCGGCTAACTGGATACTTGTTGCGCAAATGCCGTTCGGTGAAATCATTGAGGAGCCTGAACCCAAACCAAAAGAAGACATCACGCAGAGAGTGAAAGTGTTTTAGTGAGTGATTATCCCTCGTCGTTAGTGGCGGGGGATTTTGTATATTCTTGTGTCGGAGCTTGTGCCGTCGGTGAAAATCAAGAATGAGCTGATATATTCGTCGCCGTCTTCCGCGTAACCTATCGTAGAATATTTTTCGCGCTGTCCCTCGTCAAGTTTCGGGAAAAATACGCTGTCGGGATTCGGAGTATTCACCCCGTAGCACACCGCCGCAACTGTATCATTAGTGTATGTTTCTATTATGGTGTTCATGAGGAATGGAGTTCCGGACACATAAGGCTCTTCACGTTTCAGCAGAAGATTTTTCCCCGTCCTGAATCTTTCCTTGTCGATGTCGAACGCAAAAGAGTACGGCCCGTGTTCTATGTTGTCGGTGTCGAGATACTTTACGTCGAGCGTAATTTTCCCCGTATCAATACCCGGCTCAATCCTGAAATTTGCCCGGCCAAGTTCAGTGAAGCCCGTAGAGTGATATTCGCCGTCAGAGTTCGCACGCCAGAAAATTTCTTTCACGAGTAATTCATTCGTAGCGGTTACCCAAAAATTGAGAGCGTTTCTGTCGCGTCCGCCCATTTCGCCTCGCACGGGGTCAAGAGTGATTGCGTATTCGTCGGTCAGTGCGTAGACAGTTCCGCCCGGAGTGTATATTCTGCCCTCAAGTGTGAGATTCACGCCCCAGAACACCAGCAGCAAGAGTGCCACTGCTCCCGCGTCCGACACTGCGCCCGTACGTGAAGTCCTGACTCGGAGCATGAACGCGCACGACAGGAGCATAACCGCCGACATTCCCGCAAAACACGGTATCATCACCGGCCATTTCCGCGCAAGTATGAAGCTCAAAGCGAACGTCATCGCAAAAATCATTTCCGCCCTCACGGTGAATAACTTGCTGCCGATAAGCCTCATGACATCAGACCAGCTCATCGGGGGAATATCAGGGAGAATTTCTTTCTGTTCGTCGTCGGAATAAAGCGCAAGATTGTATGAATTACTTTGCTGTGAAAAGTTCTTCAGGTACTCCCAATAACGCATGACTTCAGAAAAATCTACAGCACCGCCCCTTCTTACCTTCTCAAGATATACATGCTCTCTGTAGTCAATGATGAGGTCGAAAATTTTTTCGTCGTACACGTAAATCATGTTGTTGTTCGCGGATTTTGCCTCATGACGCAGTGAGAGAAGACGAGCACACCATCCCGGAAGGCTCTCTATTTTCGCGAGCGTTCGTGAGGTTGATGATGTATCGCGCCCGGTGAGTAATGCGATTTCGTAGACGTGAAATAATATTTTTCCGTTCTCCATGACAGCAATATAGCTTTCTGTGGGAGCTTTACTTGTGTATTTTTGTTCGAGGTATTCATAGCGTTCTGTGTTGGTGCCGTGAAAGTTCCTGAAGTCATCGACATATTCACGAACATTCTCATGAATTAGCGCGCGTATTCTGCTGTAACGTTCGAATGTAGTCTTTATGCGTTTGATGTAAGATTTCGGAAGGTTGAAAGTCGTCATGATATACCCCCAGTCAGTTGCATTCGATTTTGTGAATTTGTGCGTGTAACATTGAGGTAAATTTTATCATGAACGGAGGAAGTATTAATGAGTGCTAAATGCGGTAATTGCGGACAGCCTTTGAGGAAGTGCACAAAATGCGGGACGGTGTATTGTCATCGTTGCGACGCGTCATATTGCCCTAGTTGCGGGTGCAGGACGTACAACTACAACGTGTAGCCGGAGGTTTCATGAATACTATTGTGTATGTGCTGTCGTTGGTTGTGGGAGCTTTGTCGTTCCTGTACAGTGTTCCGATGTTGATGCTGATGTCGAATGCTGCAGACCCTGAAGCGATTATTCACCCGGTAATATGTGCGGCGGCGGCAGTGTCGTTAGTTGTCGGTGTGATAATGGCTCGTCGTCAGAAGGTGAACGCCGTAAAAGTTCTTGGGGTTAGTGTTGTGCTGTTTGTTCTTGCGCTGTTGACGGATCCTTTGGGAATGCTGACGGTAGGCATACGTGCGGCAGGAATAATATGGAGCGTGATAGCCGTAATTTTTGCTGTACGCGGGCGCAGGAAGGCGGCATCATGAGCGGCATAGAAATAGTGTATGTAGTTCTTGGGTATCTTGCGGTGCCACATACGATATGGGCGAACAATGTAATAATAGGCGGCTGGGACAAAGTGATAATTCAGCGGCT
>CAJOED010000125.1 GCA_905233335.1 uncultured Synergistales bacterium | reverse complement strand
CTAATAAAATCCTCCCTCAAACCATTCTTCTACTGCTTCAGTTACGTGTGCAGGTGTGCGCCGCAAAAGTTCAAGCTCCTTCTTCAGTTCATCCCGTTCACGCGTTACTCTTTCAAGTTCCTGTTTCAGTTCGTCAAGTTCACTCATGATAACTCAAATGCTCCTGTGTATAGTTTGTAGTATCTCCCCTGCCGGCTCATAAGCTCATCATGTGTCCCGCGCTCTATGATTTCTCCGTGCTCCATCACCAGAATCAAGTCCGAATTTCGCACCGTCGACAGTCTGTGAGCAATCACGAACACCGTACGTCCCTTCATGAGAGCGTTCATGCCACGCTGTACTTGGGCTTCTGTGCGTGTGTCGATTGATGACGTAGCCTCATCGAGTATCATCACTACGGGATTAGCTACTGCCGCACGTGCTATCGTGATTAACTGCCGCTGACCCTGTGAGAGATTTGCGCCGTTGCCCGTCAGCATCGTGTTATACCCTTCCGGCAGACGTGAAATGAACTCATCAGCCCCCGCAAGTTTCGCCGCCTCTCTGCACTCGTCATCAGTAGCGTCAAGTTTCCCGTATCGTATGTTCTCTAGCACTGTGCCGGTGAATAAGCTGGTGTCCTGAAGCACAATGCCCAAGTTCTTACGCAATGAAGATTTCGTGATGTCCTGAATGTTTATGCCGTCGTAAAATATTTTTCCCGCTCCGACATCGTAAAATCTCGGTATCAAGTTCGCTATCGTTGTCTTTCCCGCTCCCGTAGACCCAACTAGTGCCGTTTTCTGTCCGGGCTTGGCCGTAAGCGTGATGTCGTGCAGGACTTCTACACCTTCACCGTAAGAAAAGTTCACGTGAGAAAGCTCAATGCTTCCCCGTGCGCTGTCATCAAGAGTGAGTGTGCCCCCGTCGTCTTCAGGCTGTGCGTCAATCAGCGCAAAAATTCTCCCCGTACCCGCAAGACCCGACACTATCGCGTTCAGCTGCATAGAGAGCTGGTTGATGTTCATGGCAAATTGTTTGGTCATGTTCAGGAAGGGTATAGCTACGCTTATGCTCATGGGAAGCCCCGAAAAACTCACGTTGCGAACGCCCGACAAAATCAGCACTCCTCCCGCAAGTGCCGTAACTACATAGAGTATATTCCCGATGTTGTTCAGTATGGGTCCGAGAGTGTTGGCTCTCCTGTTCGCCTTCTCTGCTTCCGTGAATAACTGCATGTTGAGTTTCTCGAAATCATCGATGCTCTCATTCTCGCGGCAAAAAACCTTCACGACTTTTTGTCCCGTCATCATCTCTTCCGCAAAACCCTCAAGGAGTCCCGTATTCTTCTGTTGTGCCCGGAAATTTCGCGCGCTCCTGCCTCCGACCTTTTTCGTTACGGTCATCATCGCGATAATCCCCGTGAGTGTTACGAGCGTGAGCCATAACGAGAAGTACAGCATGATACACAGAACAGCTATCACCGTGATTAGTGCCGTGAACATCTGCGGGATACCCTGTGAGATCATTTGCCGGAGGGAGTCTACGTCGTTGGTGTAGCGGCTCATGATGTCCCCGTGAGGCTGTGCGTCAAAGAATTTCAGCGGCAAGTTCTGCATACGGTCGAACATCTTTTTACGGAGGCGCATCAACACTCCCTGCGTAATCTCTGCTCCCAAGTAGCCGGTAATTAGAGTCCCGGACAATGACAGAGCGTAAAACCCGGCAAGTATCACCAGCAGTCTCACAACATCACGCTGTATTTCCGGCCAAGTGAGCGTGGATAACTCAATCAGGGCAATAATCTTCTGTATGAACACGGAAGGCAGAGTGTTTATTGCGGCGCATGAGAGTATCAGGGCTACGGCGAGCGGCATTTTCACCGGGAAAAACGAAAATATTTCACGTACCAGCCTGCTATAATTCCTCAAACGGCTCCAGGCTCCTCTGCAGTATACCGTGCATCAGGGCAATCGCTACTCCGTAATTCACAACGGGAACTCCGGCACTCTCTGCACGTTCAAGGCGTGAATGCATCTCCTGCTCGTTCAGCATACACCCTCCGCAATGAACTATCAGCGCAAAATCTTTCAGCTCACTCACTCCGGGAAACTCTCCGCCCGACGTGAACGAAAATTCCGGCTCTGAACGCGTGAAGTTCCGTATCCATTCAGGGATTTTCTCCGTGCCGATGTCCCCGCATTGACGGTGATGCGTACAGCCCTCCGACACTAACACTTTGTCGCCGTCCTTCAAGCGTGATAATTTCTCCGCGCCACTCACTAACGACCGCAAATTCCCCTTGTACCTTGCGAATAATATCGAGAATGATGTCAGCAAAATATTTTTCGGGACTATCGCGTCAACTTTTCCGAATATCTGCGAGTCCGTAACAACCATTCGCGGCCTAACATGACGCAACACATTCGCTAACTCTGTATCCTGGCACACAAACGCTGAACACCGACTATCTAGAACATCACGTATCACTTGCTGCTGCGGAAGAATGAGCCGGCCTTTGGGAGCTGCTTTGTCGATGGGTATCACGAGAACAACTACATCACCGGGCGTGAGCTTGTCGGCAATGAGGCGTTTTTCGGTGCGGTGAGTTTTCGCGAGGGAAGCGATTTTCTCCTTCAGGGCGTTCACGTTCTCTCCTGTAAGCGCACTGACGTAGAAGCTGTCATCATCTCTTACACTCACAAGGTCGGCTTTGTTGTTCGCGATAATGTACGGTAATTTGCGTTCCTGAAACAGCCTCAATAATTCCCGCTCACTATCTGCAAACTCACAAGAAGCATCATGAACGAGTACTGCAACATCACAGCCAGCGAGAACATTCATAGCTCTCTTTACGCGCAGTTCTCCCAGCGTACCGACATCATCAAGTCCGGGCGTATCGATTATCACGACGGGGCCAAGCGGCAATAACTCCATAGCTTTTCGCACGGGGTCAGTGGTGGTGCCTTTCACGTCGGAAACAAGCGCGATGTCCTGACCTGTTACGGCGTTCACGAGGGAGGATTTTCCTGCGTTGCGCAAACCGAAAAATGCTATGTGTACTCGTTCACCTGAAGGCGTTTCGTTCAAGCTAGAACCTGAAGTCCCTTGCGTTACCATTCCTCATGGCCTCGATATTTTTTCTCGCTATCTCCCTGACATTTTCGCGCGGTATCCTCTCAAGTTCGCGTTCTATCATCTCATAGCCTATTCTTTTCGTTTCTGGGGATGCATAATCTTCAAGATATTCCGTGAGTGTCATTAGTGCGTTCGGGTGGCAGCAGTTCAGAATTTGCCCGGACTTACACAACGCCATAAACCTGTCTCCCGTTCTCCCTGCCCTGTAACACGCCGTACAGAACGACGGTATATGATTTTGCTTCATGAGCCACTGCACAACCTCATCAAGCGTCCTCTGGTCCGAAACATCAAACTGTTCTGTGTCATGTGGCCGTTCTTCTTCCGTGTAACCTCCCACGCTCGTACGTGAACCGCCCGAAATCTGTGATATTCCCACCTGAAGCATTTTTGCACGCACACGTTCATTTTCGCGCGTCGAGATTATCATTCCGGTATACGGCACTGCTACACGAATACATGCTGCTATTTTCGTGAATATTTCGTCAGGTATGGAGTTGTTGAAGTCGTCGGGGTTGATGTCATCGGCAGGCTTCACTCTAGGGACGCTTATTGTGTGAGGCCCCACACCGAATACTGCCTCAAGATGTTCTGCGTGCATGAGCAACCCGGCGAACTCGTACTTGTAGCCTTCAAGCCCAAAGAGAACTCCGAGTCCGACATCATCAATTCCGGCCTGCTGTGCTCTGTCGTGTGCTTCTGTGTGATACGCGTAGTCATGTTTCGGGCCAGTTGGGTGTAAGTGCTCGTAGCTCTTGCGGTTGTACGTCTCCTGAAACAAAATATACGTCCCTATTCCGGCTTCTTTGAGTTTGCGGAAATTCTCTATGGTCGTTGCGGCTATGTTGACGTTCACGCGGCGTATATCTCCGTTCTTGTGATGGACGCTGTATATCGTCTGTATGCTCTCAAGAATATACTCTATCGGGTTGTTCACGGGATCTTCTCCGGCCTCGATAGCGAGTCTCTTGTGCCCCATGTCCTGCAACGCTATAACTTCAGCGCGGATTTCGTCCTGTGTGAGTTTCTTGCGGGCTATGGTCTTGTTCTTTGTGTGGTACGGGCAGTACAGACAGCCGTTGATGCAGTAATTCGACAGGTACAGCGGCGCAAATAACACTATCCTGTTGCCGTAAAAAGCCTGCTTGATTTCCTCAGCAACACTGTATATTTTCTGTATCGTTTCGGGGTCTTCACACGCAAGCAGTACGGACGCTTCACGGTGAGTCAGTCCTGCACACGTACAGCCGGAAGCGTTGAACTTGGGACGAGCTTTTTCGAGAAGTTCATTGATGAGTGCGAGGTCGTTCTTGTGTGCTTCTGCGTAAAGTCATGATTTATGAACTCGTCAGCTTTCAGTGATGACGGGTTATACGGAATGGACATTATAATTTTACCCTCCTTCTTACAGGTCAGAGTGTGAATGAATAATTCTCTTTCCTGCCAGAAAAATTTTTTGCATGATTATAACACGCACAAAACTTTATGCTACAATTCATGACATGATACAGAAAATATTATCGTTCATATACCGGCACACTTTTCATGACTGGAAAAAACCTCGCGGCAAAATTATTTACATCGCAAGAAGAAATGTTGACAATGTCGGCTTATTCTCGTATTTTATTACGTTTTTAGGAGAGATTGCTTTTGCTGACAGAAATGGAATGCTCCCTGTTATCGACATGCAGACTTGGCCGAACACATACCTTTACGATAACGAAACAGGAAAGGTCAACGCATGGGAATATTATTTTGAACAGCCAGCAGGAATATCAATAGAAGAAGCACTGAAGGGTGATAATACAATCATCATTGCTAATGATACCATTCATGACTGGCCGGAAATTTCCGCAAAACTTTTCCGCAAAGAAACGTACAAGCTCGACTACTGGCGGTCTGTCTGCAAGAAATATATACGCCTCACACAACCAGTACTCGAAAAACTTGAACGCATGACGGCAAAATATCAGGACAGAAAAATTCTCGGTGTTCTTGTGCGTGGTACCGATTATGCTGCGTTGAAGCCCAAAGGCCATCCCATTCCTCCGACGGCAGAACAGGC
>CAJOED010000124.1 GCA_905233335.1 uncultured Synergistales bacterium | reverse complement strand
ACTAATCACTCCTCCCGTCGGAGCGTGTAATTATATTGTTGCGGCACTGGGACATGTAGCCATAGGGGAAATTTTCCGCAAGATATGGCCGTTCATAGTTGTAGCGTTAGTGGTGCAGATGGTAATAATCACGTTCCCTTCACTCACGATAACAATACCGGCACTAATGGGACTGTAAAAAAATATACCCCGCTCACACAGAACGGGGTTTTACCTGCTAGAAACTTCTCGTGTATTTTCGGTGAAAAAATTTCGCCATGAGAAAACTTGCTATTTTTTTCGGCCAGTTGATTTTGCGCGTGTAAACGTATGGGATTTCAATTATATCTTCCTGCTTCAGAGTGCCCTGCTTTATCTGGTGGTCAATCCAAACATCAAGCATCATTTCACTCACTGCTCCGATAAAACGCCGTTCATACTGTGTCATTTTGCTCGTGTCTATCAGGTATTCGAGGTCAGGCAGAATACTGAAGACCCACCCGCAATATTTGTCTGCTATTTCCCTGCTCGTCATGAACATATTGAGCATGTGTCCCCAAGTCCTTCGCATGACAGTATCAAAGCTGTCAAGATACTCCGGGCATTTCCGGCTTATGATCTCACGAGTAACATCGAGATGATGAGCGTCTGCTGTGTGTGAGTAGTGGCTGTAGAGCGTTTCAATGTAATATTTTCTCCTGCATGGCAATATTATTTTGTACTTCTGCAGTAACTTTTTTGCTTCTTCACCAGTGAGAACTTCATCAAGTGATACAGTTCCAAGTTTCCCCCGCATTGCCAGGTATCTCGAATAGTGCACAAGTCCTATATAATCACATTCTAAATTTTTCCACGCCCAGTAAAGCCCGGTCATCTCTGAAAACATACAATTTTTTGTGCTGATATTATCGCCGGTGTTGTCCGGGGTGAAGCCTATAGGAGTTTTTCCCTCACTCCCTACATGAACAGGAAAATATACGGCATCAGAAGGAACACTGCATTTTTTGTGGCAAGCTACGATTATTTTTATATTTTCCCCAGCCATTACTAAATACAACCTTTCTATAATGATTACAGATTATAGCAGGAGAATCAAAAACTTTTCTTGTACTTGCGGTGAAAAAATTTTGCTGTCAAAAATTCTATTATTTTTCTCGGCCAGTTGATTTTTTCGGTGTATATATACGGGATTTCAAATACATTTTCTGGGTTAATGCTTCCTATTCGCAGCTGATAGTTAATCCATACATTGAATAACAGTTCCGCAACACGCGCAGGATACCTCATTTCAAACGCATTCATGTTATCAATTCCGACTTTCCCGCTCAAATCGAACAGGATACCAAAAACCCATTCGCAATACTCATCAGCGACAATTTTCGGCATGATGAACATGTTGAACATCCATCCCCATGACTGTCGCATTACCTCGTCGAAACTCTCGATATACTCCGGGCATTTTCTGCTTATGATTTCGCGCGCAACATCGAGATGACGACCGTCTGCTGTGTGTGCATAATGGCTGTAGAGTGTTTCGATGTAGTATTTTCTCCTGCGTGGAAGCAAGATTTTGTGTTCAAACAATAATTTTTGCGCTTCTTCTCCTGTAAGTGCTGCTTCAGGGTCAGCAGTTCCGAATTTGCTTTTTGCCGCAAAATATCTCCTGTAGTGCACAAAGCCGAGATAGTCGCACTTCAAGTTCTTCCATGCCCAGTAAAGCCCGGTCATTTCGGAGAAAGTGTAATTCTGACTGCTGATGTTATCGCCAGTATTGTCGGGAGTGAAACCTATTGAGTTTTTGCCCTCACTGCCCACGTGCACAGGCAAATAAACGCTGTCTGAAGGAGTGCGGCTGTTCTTATGGCAAGCTATGACTATTCGTAAGTTCGGGATTTCGGCGCATGAAGTGCGGTCGTGTCGTGTCGTGTCGTGTCGTGTCGTGTCGTGTCGTGTCGTGTCTATTGTTGGCCTTAAAGTTCACTTTGTCAACCCTTCTTTATATGATTTCTGCAATATATTATACCCCGCTCACACAAAACAGAACGGGGCATTTTCTTTTTCTCACGCTACGAGTTCAGCGGCTCCAGCCTTCTGAATAACTCTTCCTTGTCGTGCCCAAGTAAGCGTATTAGCTCTCCTGTCCTCCTGAATCAATCTCTCATTCGTTATCCCACAGAGTTCCGCAAGTGCCATAGCTCCCTGCCTCGTATGTTCGTCAGCACTTGGAGGATATATTATGCTCGACGCTTTGTAGTCATAGTGCCGTGCGTTTCCCGTGTACGGAACTTCTATCCCGATCCGCTGGAAAATCTGCGCCGCACGTTTGCCGATACCCTTCTCCCCGTCCCCGTTCAAGATTCTTATGCTCAAAATCTTATCACGCAACTCCGCAAGTTTCTCGCTGTCGAAACCGGCCAAGTTCACACCTTCGGGCTTTATGTCGAGATTGACGCTCTCCATGTCATCAAGCAGTGTCTCATCAGCCGGAGGAAGTTTCGCCGCAAGCTGTAACGAGAAAGCATTATTGTCGAGTATCCAGTAGCTTATGTTCTTGCTGGATCCTGTTCTGCCCGGTGCCATGAACATTTTTATTCTGTCGGGAGGAAGTGAATTAGCAAACTGCAATAATTTCAACGCCTCAAGCGGAGCCAGGTCAGTATCTATCGCATCCATAACCTCATTAATCAGCGACGGTATTCTCGGAATTATCGACGGACTCTTCAGCTTCTTCATCATGAGGTCTATGAATTTCTGCTGTCTTCTCACCCTGCCTATATCGCCTAAAGGATCATGACGGAAACGGACATAACCTAGTGCTGTCTTGCCGTTCATGTGCTGCTGTCCTGCAGGAATGTTGATAAATAATTTCCCGGAAAAATCATTGTACACAAGCCGCTTCTCTACATAAATATCAACTCCGCCGAGAAGGTCGACAATGCGCGGGAAGCTCTTATAGTTTATCTTCACAAAATAATCTATCGGCATACCTGTAAGATTTACGAGGGTCTCACGCAATAAGTTAATTCCGCCGTAAACATAAGCATGGTTAATCTTGTCCCAGCTCTTTCCGGGAATATACACGCGCGAATCTCTAGGGATTGAGGCAATGCGAAGGGCTTTGTTCTCCGCGTCGAAAATCGCAAGGGCTATTGCGTCAGTCCGTGAACCTCCCTCGACGTTATCGAGTCCCACTATCAGAACATTCACCGTCCCGCGAGAAGTGCCGTCCTGCTTCTGTGCTTCAGCAACCGCTAATTCAGTATCGCCGGAAGTTATTGCTGCAGGCTGTGCTGTCTGTGTCGTTTTGGGCTGTATCAGTTTCGGAATGGGCAGGGGGTTCGGGTCGTGCAGAACTTCCATAACCCTCACCGTAGCACCTCCAACCAGCGACGCTATTATCATGAATATTATCGCGAGTATCTTTAACACTCTCATTACTCCTTAATCACTCCTGTATAGATTGTTCGATTCTATGTATATCTCGACCAGATGTGGCACCAGAAATCTTATGCCGCGTCTGTCCCTCGTACGCTCTCGAATCTCTGTGCTCGAAATTGCGAACTGCGGGATCTCTATATATTTTAGCTTATCACGTATGAATTTCGGCAAAGTCTCTATGCCGCTCACGGGGTAGCCGGGACGACGAGCAGTTACGAGTGTGCAGAGTTCCGGGATTTTCTCGTACTCAAACCATGATGTTATCGACAGCATAGCATCAAGCCCGGTTATGAAGTATAAATCTTCCGGCTTAATCCCCGATGCTATGAACTCTCTTAGTGTGTCGACCGTGTGAGTGTAGTCTTTTCTGTCTATCTCCATGCGCGAAACAGAATACTCAAGGACTCCCGCCGTCGCTAAAAGTGTCATTGCGTATCTGTCTTCTGCGGGAGTAATTTTGCGTTCGTGTTTGTGCGGAGGGTCTCCCGTCGGTACGAATATCAGCCGGTCGATGCCGAGATTGATACGTGCTTCTTCTGCTGCCAACAAATGCCCGTAGTGTATCGGGTCAAAAGTACCTCCCATTATGCCTGTCTTCATGATGATATTTCCGGCTCAAAGTCAAATTCTACTTCCCCGATGTAAACTTTGTCGCCCTCACGAGCACCGGCGGCCTCTAGTGCTTCCTCGACACTTAGTGCCTTCAACAACTGCGAAAACTTCTGCAATGCGTCTTCATGCTCAAAGTTGATACGAGCTACTGACTTCTCGAAATTCTCATGCTCAACCCTGAATGAGCCGTCCGACAGCCGCAAAATTTTCACCGGCTCACGTGATGACTTTTTCGCTTTTCGTTCCGGGAGTTCGATTATCTCGTCGGGATCATAATCGGGTTTCACTTCGGGAGTTTTCCGCACGAGGTCAGCAATTGCCCTGATGAGTTCGGGAATATTTATGCCGAATACCGCACTCACCGACATATACGGGAGCGATAATCTTTCTGCTTCCTCCTGAAGAAGGCGTGAATTTTCTGCTGTGCCGTCAATGTCTATCTTGTTGCCGATGATGATGCAGGGACGCTCCGCTAGGTTTCTGCCGTACTCTTTGAACTCATTGATGAGGGCGTGAAATGTGCTGACGGGGTCGGGCTGTGAGAGATCTATCACGTGAAGCAAAATGCGCGTTCTCTCCACGTGCCGCAAAAACTGAAGCCCCAAGCCTTTCCCCTCGTGTGCTCCCTCAATGAGGCCGGGAAGGTCAGCGATTACGACTTTTGCGTCATCAACAGCAAGCACTCCCAAGTTCGGCGATAGTGTCGTGAATGGATAGCCCGCTACTTTAGGTTTTGCGCCGCTTATGGCTGACAGTATGCTGGATTTTCCTGCGTTCGGGAAACCTGCAAGACCGACATCCGCAATAAGTTTCAGTTCGAGTTTGAGCGTTCTCTCTTCTCCCGGGTCGCCTTTCTCCGCGAATTTCGGTGCGCGTCGTGAGGAGTTCGCAAAGTGTGAGTTCCCGCGTCCGCCTTTCCCGCCGTGAGCAGCAATGAATTTCTGTCCCGGTTCTACGAGGTCAGCAAGTATATTGTCGTTTTCGTCGCGTATGAGAGTTCCGCAAGGCACAAAGATCTTCAGGTCTTCACCGTTCGCACCCGTACGCATTGCGCCCGCACCGTGTCCCGCGTGTCCTGCCTGAAAGCGACGGTCATACTCGAAATCAGCAAGCGTTACGACACCGCCGACAGCCTCAAGTATCACGTCTCCGCCTTTGCCGCCATCACCGCCGTCGGGGCCTCCTTTGGGCACGAACTTTTCACGACGGAAGCTCAAAGCACCGTTACCGCCGCGTCCTGCTTTCACAAAAATTTCTGCTATGTCTACGAATTTCATGTTATGAAAAAAAATCCTGATAAAAAAATTTGCCCCGTATCGCAGGGGCATGAAGTAATTTTGCCTTCTCTATTCAGCCGGTATGACTGATACAAATTTGCGGCCAAGTTTCGCGTGATAATTCACCTTGCCCGGTACAAGCGCAAACAGCGTAAAATCACGGCCAAGCCCGACATGTTTTCCGGGATGTATTCTTGTCCCGCACTGCCTCACGAGAATTCCTCCCGCGTTGACCGTCTGACCCGCAAAGACCTTTATGCCTCTGTACTTGGGCTGACTGTCGCGGCCATTCGTCGAGCTTCCCTGCCCCTTTTTGTGCGCGAAAAACTGTAAATCAAACGTGAACTTCATATTATGCTACCTCCGATATAACTTTTACGTATTTGGGATTGTCAGAAGCTATTACTTTCAGGGATTCGGCGGTCGTTTTTGTGAGGAGCGATAATCTTTTGCTCTCGTATTTCGGCCACGTTACACGCATCAAAGGCACGCTGTCGTCTATCTGCAAGTCAACGTTCTTCACATGCGCAACCTTCACGATGCCCAAAATCAACGACTGCATGAGAACACTCACAGCCGCACAGACTATATCACTGCCCTTTTCCGCTTGGCCTGAATGCCCGGTGCTTTCTATGCCCGTCAAGTGATGTCCCTGATAAAACAGCCTGACTTCTACCACGTTACTATGCTTCTGCTCTATGCTTCTATGTTCCTGATGACTACTTCGGTGAAGTACTGACGGTGTCCGCGTTTCCTTCTGATGTTCTTCTTGCTCTTGTAGTGGAACACGACGACTTTATCCGCGCGTGCCTGCTTCACGATTTCCGCCGTAACTCTTGCGCCGGTGATGTAGGGTGTGCCGAAGCGTGTTTCTGTTCCTTCTCCGCCGACAGCTAACACTTTGTCGAAAATGATTTCGGTGCTAGTCTCTCCGGGAAGCCTCTCAACCCTGAACTTGTCGCCGACATTTGCGCGGTACTGTTTGCCGCCTGTTTCGATTACTGCATACATGAAAAAATTTTTCCTCCTTACGCTGAACAAAGGCTCACGGTGTGATTATGCCTTTCTCATGCGGTGATTGACAGATTATAACATATTCATACGCGCGAAAGTATTTCGGTGTCCTCAAAATCGTTTTTATCATGAGCAACCAAATAATTACTTGGTAACGGTTTCCCGTCAGCGACTCTGCCGAGCTTTTTCTTCGCTATGAATTCTTCTTGTGATTTCACTTGGTAGTGATTGACGCGGATTTTCTCGAAGTGAACTTCTTTTGTGTATGGCAGTATTTGTATTTCGCCGTTCTCGTTGAGATTGTAATATCCTCTTACATAGAATGAGCAGTGTGGATTTGCATACATAACTTTCAATGGATC
>CAJOED010000123.1 GCA_905233335.1 uncultured Synergistales bacterium | reverse complement strand
CACTTCTCCTCTATGTGATGTTGTTTTCGGGATGAGTGAATATTAATGCATAACTCTCACCAACACAAACAGCGATAATTTTATTTTCCGACAACAATATTTTGTTATGATATTATCATCACTACTCCAAATTTATGAACACGAACTTAAACCTGCACAAGTCCAGATTCTTTTCGTTCACAATGTCAGCGTCAATATAGAATATCCTTCTTCCTGCCTTGCGGACTTTTGCCGTACATATCAGCTTCTCCGCATTCCTCGCTCCACGCAGATAATCTACATGACCGTTCACTGTTACTCCGTTCCCGCCCGCGCTCAAGAACGCAACCCCCGACGTATCATCCGCCATCGTGAACAGCACTCCGCCGTAGGGTATGCCGTAAGGGTTGAAGTGTTCTTCTTCCAGGTCAAGCTCACTGACTGCTACTCCGTCCTCAATTTTCACGAACTTGAAGCCTGTCTTGTTCTCGATGTCATCACGTAACTTCTTCAACGCCTCGTGATTAACTTCTGCCATGAAAATTTTCTGCTCCTTTCGCTGTAACGCTAATCACTAAGTCCGACAAAGGGATATTTGCTTTCCGGCATGTATATTACCGCGTCCCTAAAGTACCAGTCCACCGAACGAAACACTCCGCCTTCATACTGCCAGTCTACATGTTTACTTCCGATAGTCGGATAGTTCGCGTCAGTGCCCGTGCTCCCGACAGTATCACGCCAGCCCGTTTCGAGCCACACATACCGCCAGTCATTACGCATTCTCTCACGGAAATTTGCAGTCGTCTTACCGACAGGAACACCCCGCACAAACCTCCAGTTGTGCCACAACGTATACGCATACTTCCCGTAGTCGCTCATGACGTACGAACTCTGCGGATACGTCCTGAAGCCCGCGCTGATGCTCCCGGTGTCGTTGCCATTATCGCCAAAGCTACGGGGCTGTGTGCTCTGTGCTTCCACTAAGCGACGGTAAAACACATAGCGTTCATACATTGCCTGAAACTCATTGCATTTCTTTTCGAGACGGTCGGTGAAATCTTTTGCGGTGGCCTCGTCCCTGAACACATCACCCGAAATCGCTTCATATGTCAGGGAGTTCATATCGTTCTCCCATGAAGCGCGCAATGTTCCGGGATTCTTGAGGTGATCTTCAGGGATAGCAAGCAGTGAGAAATTGTAGCCGACAGCCTTCACAAACAGCTCTTTAGTTTTCGTCATCAGGTCAGTAAACTCACTGTCATCAGCCGCCCTCATTGATGCGGAAGAAAGTCTGTCCTTCAACTCGGGAATTAAGCTGTACTGATACAGTGAAAACTTGATAGGCTCAAATTTTTCTGTGTCGTGTTCAGACTGTACGAACTTGGCTAAGCTGCGTGCCAGACCAGCGACGAACGAATCTTCCGGCCGGGTAGAATCAAAAAAGTCTAGTGTACATCCATTCGTCCTTACAGAAATTGACATGTCAAGTTTATTATCTTCTATCGCTTTCAGGGCACTATTTGAGGCAGAATAGTCTTGGTTGTCTTTTGCCTTTCTCATAATGTCCTGTATAAGTTCGCTTGCCTTGTCGAGTGTTGCGTTGTCGTCTGCTGATATTGCTATCGATATTATGATGCGTTGTCCAAAAGTGTAGCCCGCAACAAAATAATCACCGAACATTTTCCCGAAGGCATCTGCACCGTCTTCTTCCAGAATGTCTGTAACACCGTCTTCGAGTTCTGCTTTCCTGAAGTTCATTACTCTCGGTGTCGGCTCTACATATTCATAGCTTACGAGAATATTTCGTGTTAGTGAGCCGAAGCCATAGCCGTTGGTAAAGAAAAAGCTCAATGACTGAATAAAGTTCTTAGCAACCGGTACAGTAGACATAGTAGAATAGCCGAGTGCTTCTGCAATTTCCTCTACCGTAGCTAGTTCACGCACAACAAAATTCACCCTGTACGAAACCGCGCTCCCTGCTTTCGGAAATACTCTGTACGGGTCATAGAATACCATCTCGTTTGCTGCCTCGCCGGTATCAGCAAATATCCCGCTCCCAAGTGCAGGTTCGTTACCAGCAAACGGTATATCGTTAATCTTCTTCGGCATTTTCGGGTCAATGGCAGAAGCATTCACACCGTTTCTTGCGGCTATGCTTTTGATGATGTTCTCGTAAATTTCCTCATCGTAGAACTCCTGCGAAAATGATGTCGGCAGTCCGTCCTCGTTGAAGCTATCCGCATAGTGCAGCAGCAATCTCTGAAGGAATATTGCGTCGCGCGGGGTCATCGTGATGTCTCCCAGCGTCGTGGCAGTGTCATCACCGGCGTAATACACCCGCAGTTCATACGGCACATCATGCTCTGTCGGTGCGTACTCTACTTCCTTCATCATGAACGTGTAGCTTCCTGTTTCGGGTGCTGTGAACGTGTAGAATATCATGCAGGGATTTTCTTCCGGCAGCACTTCAACTTCCGCCCTCACCGTGATAGTTTCCGGCTCCGTGCTCGTAGTGTCCTCGTCGCCTTCTGACGCTTCCTGTTCCGTTGCAGACGGTGCTTCAATCTCCTCCGCAAAACCGAAATCGAACACAATATCTTTACTTTCCGGCGTGAGTATCCTGAACTCCATATCACTATCTCCCAGCAAACGCCCGGAGTGCGAATACTTGATTGTGTACTCTCTGCCCTGCTCAAGATAAATTTTCGTCGTGAACAGTCCGTTTTCGTCAACGTCGGAGGAGTCTATGTAGTTCAGGTACGGCACCTCATAGTCCAAACCGTTGCTTGGAGCATTGCGCCCGTTGCTGTAACCTTCCGGGTTGCTGCTGAAGATGTCGGGTACACCGTCGCCGTCCGCATCAAGCTCAACAGATACAGCCAGGGTTTCGTCGTCGTCGTCGTCGTACTGTTCCTGCTGTGAGTTGTCCTGAGCAGTGTCTGCAAAATTGTTGTGAGTGTCGCTTCCGCATCCGCCCGATGCAAGAATGAACACTAATACGAATAACAATAGATATTTCTTCATGTAGAGATATTCTCCTTTCTGAAAAGTACCGATAAGATTATACGCACAATTTGACAAATTCAAAGTGTGCATGTAAAATTTCGCCCCGTTAGAATTTTGCAAACATACAGAATATTTTGAAGGTGTTAATTCATGGAAATCGACGGAAGAAGAAGATCTAACAACCTGATACTTGATACGGCACTCCGGGACTTTTACGGAGCAGCAGACGAGATGCATTTGGACGAGGGACTTATTCAGACATTGAGCTATCCTGAACGCAGGGTTGATGTTTCTGTTCCTGTAGAGATGGACGACGGGACGATAAAGGTATTTCACGGGCACAGAGTACAGCACTCGACAGCACTTGGCCCCTCAAAGGGCGGTATTCGTTACGCAATGGACGTTACCGGGCAGGAGTGCGAGGGACTTGCTATGCTCATGACGTGGAAGTGTTCGCTTGCTGGTATTCCTTACGGCGGCGGCAAGGGCGGAATTTGCTGCGACCCGACTCACATGTCCCGCAAAGAGAAAGAGAGAATGTCGAGAACTTTCGGTGCGCGTATTGCTCCCATTATCGGCAGATGGTCGGACGTTCCTGCTCCCGACATGTATACGGGCGGTCAGGAAATGGTATGGATCATGGACACTATCTGCAAGATGCTCGGACACTTTGAGCCGGCAATGCTCACGGGAAAACCCATAGACTACTGGGGCGCAAAAGGCAGAACAGAAGCTACCGGAAGAGGACTCGCGGCGTGTGCGTTTGAGCTTATGCGCATGAAGGGACTTGACCCCGCAAAAATGAAGGCGGCTGTTCAGGGTTTCGGCAACGTAGGAAGCTATGCGGCAAAAATCATGAATGAAGCAGGCGTGAAGATCGTAGCAATCAGCGACACAACCGGCACATACTACAACCCGAACGGCATCAACATCGACAAAGCGTTCGAGTACATGAACACGAATCCGGGTCAGAGAGGCCGCAAACTTGAGGGATTCGAGAAGGAAGGCTGTGAGAAGCTCGGTCTTGATGACGTTCTTTTCGTGGACTGTGATTTCCTCTGCCCGTGCGCACTTCAGGGAACAATCAACCAGGACACTGCCGGAAAGATTAAGGCAAAATACATCGTTGAAGGCGCAAACAGCCCGACGACACCCGAAGCAGAAGATATACTGAATGACAGCGGCGTTATCGTTGTGCCTGACTTCCTCGCGAATGCCGGCGGCGTTATCGGATCATATTTCGAGTGGGCGCAGAACTTGCAGGGCTTCCCGTGGACAGAAGAGGACTACAACAACAGGTTAGTAGCACTCATGAAGGACAACTTCTGCAGAGTATGGGACTACGCACAGAACAAGAAAGTAACTATGAGGCGTTCGGCATACATTGCGGCAATCAAGAGAGTTGCGGACATCGTTGAACTTCGCGGCGTGTATCTGTAGAGAATAGTAATTCCCCTGCTCATTAACGGGCGGGGGATTTTTTTTGTTGTGAGGGCAGAAATTAATTGCTCTCGTGAACTTCCTGATGCCTGGACTCAAATTCAACCTCACGAATCCTGTAGAAATATATCTTGCGCTGCGTATGCTATAATCTCACGCTTGATTATTCTTATGAAGAGAGGCAATATTTTTTCACTATGACACTACTACTCAAGACAGCCTTTGCACTTTTTG
>CAJOED010000122.1 GCA_905233335.1 uncultured Synergistales bacterium | reverse complement strand
CAGGAACAGATGGATTACATAGTTTCCTTTATCCAAAATATCGAAGAGCCTTCTTTTGAGAAAGATATTGAGAAATGTGGAAATTGTTATTCTGAGGTTTCTGATGAACACGCTTATCTCGGAAGAATTGAAATAAGATATTACCCCTCTATGTTTCTTGGAGTCGAAACTGTCAAGAATAGTAACGGCTCTTATTGCGTTGAATATGGCATAGTATGACCTGTTCAGCGATGAGTTAATATCATCATACTCAAAATTATGTTTTGCAGTTTCAAGACATTGTTTTGCTGCTTCAAGACGATACTTCGAGTAATCTATGCGCACATCTTCCATAATGTTACGCCTTCCTTCTCTATGTTCATGTAGAACGGAATATCGTATTTGCACCTGAAATAGTGATACGAATCAATAGGGACAACAGATATTATAGTTTCGTATTTCCATTCAATAGGGAATATAACATCATGAAGTTTTTTACTGTCTTCATAATCATATTTCTTGGCCGTCAGCACCGCAATATCGACATCTGACTCCGGCGTATTGTCCCCGCGAGCTACTGAACCATACAGAATAATCTTCACTGCATCATCGCCCATCACCGACAATATAGCCTCGACAACTTCCCCGAAAAGTTCTGCATCGTCAGCGCGTATCTTTTCACCGTACATTAATCATATTACCCCTTTTGTTGACGGTATCTCGTCCGCGTATTCAGGGTTAATCTTCACCGCCTGACTTATGCTACGAGCCGCAGACTTGAACGCGCACTCTATGATGTGATGTGCATTCTTCCCGGCGAACTGCTGAAAGTGCAGAGTACACAGTGCATTATTCACGAACGCCCGCCAAAATTCTTCTGCCAGCTCCGTGTCGAAATCGCCGACTTTCTGTGCCGCAATGTTCATGTTCCACGCTAGAAACATACGCCCCGAAAAATCCACCGCCGACAACACCAACGCTTCGTCCATCGGCAGAATAATATTCCCGTAACGAGTTATGCCCTTCTTATCGCCCAACGCACGAGTGAAGGCCAAGCCCAAGCATATACCGACATCCTCAACAGTATGATGATAGTCGACGAACGTATCACCCTCGCATTTCACGCACAGATCAAACCTCCCGTGCGCCGCAAAAAGTGTCAGCATGTGATCGAGAAAACCGCACCCCGTAGAAATTTCACTTTTCCCCGTGCCGTCAAGTTCGAGCGTCAGAGATATTTGCGTCTCCTTTGTTGCCCGTGTGATTTCAGCGTGTCTCATGACTGACTATGTCCCTCAATACTTCCAGCGTTATCTGCATCTGTTCGGGGCTTCCGATTGTTATTCTGTTGAAGTCGGAAATTTCCTCAAAGTGCCGTATGATTATTCTCCGTTTGCGTAACGAACTGTATATTTTCCCGCCGCTGATTTTCTCATGACGCGCAAAAAGAAAATTCGTCAGCGAATCCAGCACCTCAAAGCCCATCTCCCGAAGCCTGTTCTTTGTGTTGTCGCGTACACGGCATATTACGTTGATGTTCTTGCGGGTGTATTCATCGTCCTCAAGTGCTCCGAGTCCTGCCGCCTGCGTCATTGCGTTAATGTTGTAGGGAGTGAGAGTGTTCTTGATGTTCCTGATGTCCCGCGCAAGAGCTTCATTCGTCATGCACCAGCCCAAGCGGGCACCGGCCATTGACCGCGATTTCGAGAAAGTCCGGGTGATTATCACGTTGTCGTAACTCTCTATGAACTTCACCGCGCTTTCTGCACCGAAATCAACATACGCCTCATCAATCACTATCAGGCTGTCGGGGTTGGACGTAATTATGCGTTCGAGTTCGGCAAGGGTTAAGGCGATTCCCGTCGGGGCGTTCGGGTTGGCTATGAAGATAGTGCGCCCGTTCATGTTCGCGTAGTCTTCCGGGACAATCCGAAACTCCCTCAAAGGAACACGCACACAATCAACGCCGTGAAAGTCAGCGAGTATCTTGTAGAATGAGTAAGTGATTTCGGGGAATGCCGCGCCGTTCTCACAGAATGCCATGAATATGAAGTTCAGTATCTCGTCGGAGCCGTTACCGAACACGATATTTTCGGGCTTGATGCCGAACATGGACGATAATTTTTCGGCAAGCAATCTGCATTCGGGGTCGGAGTAGTAATTCATGCCGCGTGCTGCTTCCCGTGCGTACTTTATGACGTTGTTTGACGGCGGGAAAGGCGACTCGTTCGTGTTGAGACGGAGATAACCTTTCAGGCTTTCTACTTCTTCGCTGGTGTCGTAGGGAGTGAGCGAGCTGTATTTTGTGTGTAAAAATCTGCTCATGAGTAATAACATTTTCCCTTCATGAAAATTTTGCGTAATCATAACACGCGCAAGGTTGACGCTGAAATTTTTTGCATTATGATTTTCATATCCTACAACATAAAGAGAGAATATGACTATGCACTTAATCACAAGCCACCTTAATACTGATTTCGATTCACTGGCGAGCATGATAGCAATACAAAAACTATATCCCGATGCCGTAATCTGTCCGCCCGGCTCAATGTCCCGGAAAGTTCGCGAGTTCATGAGCAGGCACGGTCATCAATGGGCGGCAAAAATGCTCAAACCCAAGAAGATCCCCCTCGATGAAGTTACGCTGATGGTCGTTGTTGATACGCGTTCACGTTCACGCATAGGGCCATTCGCGGCACTTGCAGGACGGCAGGACGTAGCAGTCCACGTCTACGATCATCACCCGTCGACCCCTGACGACATACCAGCAGAAGAACTCGTCTATGAGCCTATCGGAGCAGTAACTACGATGATACTCGAACACCTGCTCAACGAACGCAAAGAAATTACTCCCGACGAAGCTACACTGTTTGCGTTGGGAATTTACGACGACACCGGCGCGATGACTTACGAGACGACGACCGAACGTGATATTGCCGCAATAGGTTATCTGCGAGAACTTGGGGCTGACTTGTCCGGCATACTCTCACAGATAGAGACCGACATTTCAGCCGACGACAGAAAACTACTCGACGAACTCGCCGAAAACGCAAAAGAGATATACATCAACGGCGCAAAAGTCTATCTCACGTGGGCAGAAACAGAACAATATGTGCAGGGGCTTTCTGTGTTCGTGAACAAGCTCAAAGAGTATTGCGACTCACACGTAACTATTGCGGTCGTCAACAACGGCGGAAAGAAAATCAACATCATAGCCCGGAGCGTTGAAGGCATACTGAACGTGAAAGAATTTCTTGCTCCCTACGGTGGAAGCGGACACTTTCAGGCAGGGAGCGCAACAGTTACAGACCGGGACGCAAAAGAATTACTGAATGAGATTGAGCAGAGATTGCACGGGACAATTACGCCGATGGTGAAGGTGTCGGACATAATGACTTCTCCCGTTATTGCTGTCGGTGTTGACGCAAGAGTCGACGAGGGCTACAGGACAATGCTGCGTTTCGGGGTTAAGTCCCTTCCC
The DNA here is from genome assembly GCA_905233335.1 of uncultured Synergistales bacterium. Taxonomy (GTDB): domain Bacteria; phylum Synergistota; class Synergistia; order Synergistales; family Aminobacteriaceae; genus JAFUXM01. The sequence goes on along the minus strand of CAJOED010000122.1, from coordinate 1,202 downwards.
GTGATAAATTCTGCTGGTGAAGTTGTCGGCATGATGACGCGTAAGGATCTCGACAAGGCGCACCTTCACGGCCTCGACCGCGCGAATATCTCCGACTTCATGACTCAGGGAATAATCAGCCTCTCTACGGAAGCATCAATTGATGAGGCTCACAGAATGATGGCTACTTACGGTTTCGAGAAAATGCCGGTGCTTGACGACAACGGAAAACTTGCGGGCACACTCTCACGCGCTGACCTGCTGAAGGCGTTATACCATTCGGGACAGTTCGCGGGAGAAGACACAGCAAGGGACTCTACCGGCTTCTTGTGGGTTGAGAACGTTGCGCACTTGATGGAGGATGCATTCAGCCTCAAGACGTTATCATTATTGCGTCGTGTTGGAGCAAAGGCTCACGAACTCGGAATGAGGGCGTATCTTGTCGGCGGAACAGTGCGTGATATTCTCATGGGAGTTCACAACATGGATATAGATATTTCTGTTGAGGGTGATGCGGAGAAGCTCGTAACTTCATGGGACGAACCGGGCTGCCGGGCGACTCTTCACGGACGCTACAAGACCGGGACGATAACATTTCCTGATGGCGAAAAAGTAGACGTAGCCACTGCACGCCGGGAATTTTACGAATACGCCGCCGCAACTCCGACAGTACAGAACAGCTCACTCCGTCAGGACTTGGGGAGAAGGGATTTCACCGTGAACGCAATGTCAATCTCCCTAAGCGAGGACGACTGGGGAACGCTCACTGACAATTTCGGTGGGCGCGCTGACCTCAAAGACAAGCTGTTGAAGATACTGCACAACTTGAGCTTTGTAGAGGATCCTTCACGAGTTCTGCGCGGTATCAGGTTAGAGCAGAGGCTGAATATGAACTTTGAGGACAACACGTTGAGGCTTCTGAAGAGTGCTGTAAAGGGCGGACTGCTTGAGCTTCTGTCGACTACAAGAGTACGTGCGGAGCTTGAACTTATCGCGAAGGAGTCATGTTTCCGGAAGATAGTAATGCGTATGTCGGAGTTAGGTGTTTGGGAGGGAATGTTTCCGGGAATGACGGTAACGGAGAACGTCGCGCATCGTCTTCACATCATGGAGCACTTTATCAGCAACGTTCACAAGCACGGAATAGATTTCAAGGGAATGGAATGGCTGATAAAAATGGCTGTAGTGTTCACGGAGTCGAAACCTGAAGTGAGATTTTCTGC
>CAJOED010000121.1:4765-5389 GCA_905233335.1 uncultured Synergistales bacterium | reverse complement strand
AAACTCAACACGCCGTACTCGCAAGCCATCAGTGCCTCGGACGGAAGAGCACCGTATACATGGAGCTATACCGGGACATTGCCGACAGGGCTGCACTTCAGGGGGTCGGACACTGACACAACAGGAAACAAATATACGTTGAGCGGGACACCGACGGCAGCAGGAAGCTATACGTTTTATGTCAGCGTGGAAGATTTTTACGAGAAGACAGCGGAAGAAATTTTTACGGTTGAGATTGTTGAAAGTACTGCAACAAATACAGGGACAGGCGGCAATACAACTAACAGGACAACAGGCGGCGGAAATACAAATACTACGAACAACACAAACACCACGAACAACACAACCAACAACACAAACACTACGAACAATAACACAAACAACAATACAACCACTACGAATAACAATACTACGAACAACATCAACAATACAAACAACAGCAACAGCGGTAACACGACCACGAACATTGTGAACAACAACAACACGACAATCACGAATGAAAGCAACAACACGACGAACAACGAAACGACCAACAATGAAACAACAAACAATGACACCACGAACAATACGACCGAGAATGACAATAAGAGCTTACTCGGCGGGGTTGGGGGCGGCGGAGGAGGA
>CAJOED010000121.1:0-4743 GCA_905233335.1 uncultured Synergistales bacterium | reverse complement strand
CGGCGGAGGAGGAGGCTGTAATTCCGGGTTCGGAGTTCTCGCGATGCTGGTACTTTCTGCGGCAGTTATGAAGTCAAAACGTTAGCGCACACAAAAAATAATCTCCCTCACACACGGGGGAGATTTTCTTTTTCTCTTATGTCATGCAAGCTCTGAATATTCCCGCAAAAATTTCGCCGTATACCCCGAATTTCCCTTCATGATCTCTTCAGGTGTCCCCGACGCTACAACATTCCCGCCGCCTTCTCCGCCTTCAGGGCCAAGATCTATTATGTAGTCGCACGACATCAGCACATCAAGATTATGTTCTATGAATATCACAGTGTTATTGTTGTCCGTTATTCGGTGCACTATCTCCAGTAATTTTCGCACGTCCGTATAAAATAGTCCCGTCGTCGGCTCATCAAGCAAGTATAACGTCCTCCCGCCGAACTTTTTCGAGAGTTCCTTCGAGAGCTTCACGCGCTGTGCTTCTCCCCCTGAAAGTGTCAGTGCTGATTGTCCCAAGCGTATATAGCCGAGTCCAGCGTCCTGAATCACTTTCAGCTTGGCCGAAATTCTCGGTATGCTCCCGAAAAACTCTACAGCCTCATCAACCGTCATCGCTAACACGTCCGCTATGCTCTTGTCCTTGAACTTTACCTCCAGCGTTTCGTGATTGTATCTCGTACCGCCGCAAACTTCACAGTCCGAATATATGTCCGGCAGAAAAAGCATTGACGTTCTCACGCTCCCGGCTCCACCGCAGGACTCACAGCGTCCGCCCTTCACGTTGAACGAGAAACGACCCGCACTGTAACCCCTCACTCTTGCTTCAGGCAATCCCGCGAAAAATTCACGTATCAGCGAGAATACTCCCGTGTATGTTGCAGGGTTTGAACGAGGTGTGCGCCCTATAGGGGACTGGTCAACGAGTACTATATTGTCGAATAATTCTGCTCCCTCTATCGACTTGAACTTTCCGGGACGTTCGCGAAAATCTCTGTCCATAATTCGCCGCATTCCCCTGTACAGAACATCATAGAGAAAGCTGCTTTTTCCAGACCCTGATACGCCGCTTATGCACGCAAACACTCCCGCAGGTACATCAACGTCAATATTCTTGAGGTTGTTGTGCGCAGCCCCCCTGACTTTTACCCACCCGGAAGGCTCCCTTCTCTTTTCCCGTCTCACTATACCGGTTGCTTCCCCGCGCAAATATTTCCCGGTCTGGCCGTCAGAATTTTTCACAGCGTCATAACTCCCCGCAAAAAGTATTTCTCCGCCGTTCTCTCCTGCTTCAGGGCCAAGCTCTATCAGTTCATCAGCCGCCTGCATAGTTTCACGGTCATGTTCTACAACTACTACGGTGTTGCCAAGTTCACGAATGGACTTCAGGGAGCGTATCAGCTTTTCGGTGTCGCGTGAGTGAAGTCCTATCGTCGGCTCATCAAGAACATAAAGTACCCCGCTCAAGTTCGAGCCTATTTGTGTCGCAAGCCTTATGCGCTGGCTCTCTCCTCCTGAAAGCGTATCAGCCCTCCGCAACAACGACAGATAACCGACTCCGACATCAACAAGGAACTCAAGACGTTTTGTGATTTCCGTCATGACCTGCTCGATGATGGCATGTTCCGATTTCGTGAGAGTGAAATTCTTGATGACACTCACCAACTGTTCAACCGGCATAACGAGAAGTTCACCGATACCGTAACCCGAAACTTTCACGTTCAATGCTTCCTGACGCAAACGCAAGCCGCCGCATGTCCTGCAGATGTCCTCTTCACGGTAATTAGCGATCTCGTCCTGCACGTTCTCATTGTCGGCAAAATATTCCTGTTTCGCTTCAAGCCAGTTCACGACACCTTCATAACGTCCCATGTACGGCCTAGCAATTCCTTTCTCGTCGAAAATCATCGGAATTTTCTCGTCGCCGCTTCCGTTCCATATGAAGTCCTGTACGTTTTCAGGAAGTTCTTTATAGGGCACGGACAAGTCCCAGTTATGTTTTTCCGCAAAAAGTTTCAGCTTCTCTATTGTGTGCGGCTTTGACTTCCACGCGATTACTGCACCGTCAAGAACAGAACGTTCCGGGTCAATCACGAGTTCGCGCGAAAAATGCTCATGACTTCCCAACCCGCCGCAGTCAGGACAGGCTCCCAAAGGATTGTTGAACGAGAATAAGCGAGGCTCTATTTCCGGCATACCGATAGCGCATTCGGGGCATGAATAATTTTCCGTCATCGTGTATTCGTTATCACCTTCCGGCACAATCAGCACATATCCCCCCGAAAGTTTCAGTGCACTCTCTACACTTTCAGCGAGGCGGCTTCGTTTTTCCCCCGATATTTTCAGGCGGTCAATGAGTATCTCTATGTTGTGCCGTTTGTTTTTGTCGATGCTGATTTCTTCCTCAAGGTAATATGTCGTGCCGTCGACACGTGCGCGGGTGTATCCTTTCTCTCTCACCTGGCTGAATAAGTTTTTGAACTCACCCTTCTTGTTCTTGGCCATCGGTGAAAAAATTTCTGTGCGTTTTCCGTTTTCGTGTTCAAGAATGTAGCCGAGTATCTCGTCGAGTGAATGTCTCTGTACAGGCCGTCCGCATTTCGGGCAGTGTGGAATGCCTATTCTCCCGTAGAGCAGCCTGAAGTAGTCGTAAATCTCCGTTACTGTTCCGACAGTGGAGCGCGGATTGTGCCCGGTGCCTTTCTGCTCAATCGATATTGCGGGGGACAAGCCGGAAATCTCATCAACGTCGGGCTTCTTCTGCACTCCTAGAAACTGCCTCGCGTATGCTGAAAGACTCTCTACGTATCTTCTCTGGCCTTCTGCGTAAAGTGTGTCGAACGCTAATGATGATTTCCCGGAACCTGAAGGCCCCGTGATGACGATTAATTTTCCGCGCGGTATTTCGAGGTTTATGTTCTTGAGGTTGTGCTCGCGTGCTCCCCTGATTGTTATTGTGTCGTTCAAAACAAATTATTCTCCTGAAAAAATGCAATGATTATAGCAAATCTTCAGGAGATAAAATTACCTCAGTGTTTTCGTAATAATATCATGAACAGAACAACAGCCCCGGCACTCAGGAATGAATTACAACCAGTAGCAAGCGAGCTTATTCCTCCCGTAAGTACTGAAAGAAGCACTTTAGCCGCAAACAGTGTAAATGGCTGGCTGGTGTTCAGGAATCCCGCAAACAGAAACTCCTTCACGCCGAAATTCCTCATTTTGCGCCCGGTGAGCGTGTACAATTCCCATGTGCTGATAACTCCCATTATGAACGATGAGCGAAATTCTCCCGCGTTTGTCCCGGAATCCGTCAGGCCGTAAAACTTGAAGTCGCTCACGTCCTTATTCTGGACTTCCGACCATACGTCATCGGGCAACGTAACCTTAAAGACATACCAGCCTTCTTTGTCAATGCTTACGGTGTTTATGCCGCCGATGATTTCATGATCATCACTATTCACGTAGTCCTTCATTTCTTGGGTTGCTTCACGGGGGGCAAAAAGATTTTCCTGCGTGATATATTTCAGGTCTCTTGAAGCAATGCCGAGATCCTGCGTGATAAATTCGAGAAGTTCGGTATCAATTCTCTCTGCAGGGTCTTCCTCCTCAACGTATTCCCCTCTTATGACCGTAATAATCCCGGTATTTATATATTCAGCAGGTAATCTCACAGCCGCATAGAATTTTTTGCTTTCCGGGACTGTGTAAATACGGTTGAAGTTTTCGTCAAAAAAAATACAGTCAGCCGCCGAAACAGGATTTTCTTCACTGTATACACTCTCATGTTCGGAATTGTCGACAACAAAGCCCTGACACTCTAAGCGTTCGTCCTTGCTGACATCATCGCCGGCAGTGCACAAAACAATATAATAATCATCGGACGCATGTGATTCTGTCATCGGCAGGGTAAGAACTGCATACTGTCCCCAGTTCGACAGATTGTATATATCAAGCGGCCTTACCTCCCACGTTCCTGGAAGTGCAATATCAGCGAACGAATGAACATTTGAGGCATTTATCCCGCGTGATGATGCTACAGCTTCTACGAGTTCGGGAGCAGGCACGAAATCAGTTGTCCAGATTCCTGATGTCGTGTATTCCTCGTAGGGAATGGGAAGAGCATAATCCGCCCATGCCGACGCACAGATAAGAAGCTCCAGCCCTAGAGCCAGAGCAAAAATTTTTGTTCTCATGTTACGTTCTGCGCAAAAACTTTTTCAGGACAAAGAACAGTGCAAGAACTCCTGCCCCTGAATTACACCCGCCTCCGCCGCTTGAATTTGCAACATCAGCATATCCGCCTTTATTGTCATCTTCATTCGTGGTTTCAGGATTTTCCGGGGTTATTGTGTTTTCCGCTGCTTTTCCCTCAGTTGTGATTACGGGTGAATATATTTTTCCTGCTTCCATGTATGCGGCAACATTCACGTGCTTATTCTCCGGGACTGTTGTAATTTCCTGCCCGCTGTCATCAAGGAACACATAAGCGTCTGACAATTCCGCAGCACCGAACATGGCATTATTTGTGTCTTCATTGACTGTCATAACGAGAAAGATTTTTGCGCCCGTATCGAGATTGTCGAGGGTAACACCGAACACGTACACCGCAGAATTTTCCGCCGTAATAACAGGAAGTACAGCCGCCGGAGTCTGTCCTGAAGGTACAGCGTTTTTCTCTTCAGCAGTGAGCTCTGATACTGTGCGCGTCCCTGTATATGAACCTGCCGGGAGTGAAGTAATTTCTGTCGTGTT
>CAJOED010000120.1 GCA_905233335.1 uncultured Synergistales bacterium | reverse complement strand
TGTATTGTTCCTCATGGGAGCGCAGTCAGCGTTTTTCTCTCCGGCCAAGTACGGAATACTTCCCCAGCACCTGAACGAGGACGAATTAATCGCGGGCAACGGGTTAATACAAATGGGAACGTATTTAGCGATATTGACGGGTACGATTTCGGGCGGCCTGATGATTTTGCGTGAGAACGGAATATTTTGGGTCGGCGGACTTGCTGTGAGTATTGCGGCTTTGGGCTGGCTCTCTAGTATGTTCATTCCCCCGACGAAACCCATAGACGCAAACCGTGAAATCTCCTTCCACGTTGTATCACGCACGCGCGAAATGTTCCGGGACATTATACCCATGCGGAAAGTTTTCGGCTCAATGCTCGCTATCTCGTGGTTCTGGCTCGTGGGGTCGGTGTTCCTTGCGCAGTTCCCGACGTATTCCCGGCTTGTTTTGGGAACAGATGAGAGTGTTGCTACGGCGTTTCTTGCGATATTCTCATGCGGTATAGGTTTCGGCTCTATGTTCTGTGATTCGCTGCTGAAGGGGAAAGTTACCACGAAATATGTACCTTCTGCCGCTTACGGAATAGCAATAGCCAGCGTGCTCTTATGGTACGTCAGCAATCGTCCTCCCGTCCCTGCCGGAACTCCCGAAATAGGAGCATGGGAATTCTTTTCGCGCCCCGAAAACTTCATGATAACTTTCTGTCTGTTCGTGATAGCTTTCTGCGGAGGGCTGTATATCGTGCCTCTGTACGCTGTCATGCAGTCCCACGCTCCAGAGTCGAAAGTTGCGGGCGTTATTGCGTGCTCGAACATCACGGACTCAATCTTCATGGCTGTAGCTGCTCTCGGTGCAGGTGTGCTGATTGCTCAGGGTGTGAGTATTCCGCAGTTGTTCTTGACGATGGGACCGAGTACGTTCATTGTCGGGCTTCTTGTCGGTCTGCTGTGAGAGAGAAATATCCCCCCTGTTGCAATGGCAGGAGGGATTTTGTTATTGTTTCTAGCCTCGCAGGTCGAAATTGTATTTGCTCTTCACGAACGCCCATAGTTTTCCGAAAGGTATTTTGCTCACCGGCACCACCAGCACCGCAAGCACAAAGCAGTTCAGCCACGAGTCCAGACTCAATGCTTCAACGCTCAAGACTTCCCCGCCGAACTCAACGAACACCCACTGCATGACGAATATGAACATCATGGTGAGGACGCAATTCAGAGATGAAGCCATACGCAGACCGTTGAACGTTATCGACATCATGAACACCGCGAACACTGCCGTACGGAGATACACATTGCTCACGTTGCCGAAAAGCCCGCGTACTTTCGGGACAAAGAGCACTGCAAGACATATCAGCGTAATGTATGCCGCACCCGTCAGAATATCCTGCAGCATTTCTCCCGTGATGATGTTTGCGTCGCGCGGTATGGGCTTCTCGTTCATGTAGCTGTCTCTTGGTGGCTCCGAACCGAACGCTATAGCCGCAAGTGTATCCATAGCAAGATTTATCAGCAGTAACTGAATGACAGTCAACACGACGTTCTGTCCGAACAATGGCCCCAAGAAACATATCATGACCGCCGAAACATTCACTGTCAGCTGAAACACGAGAAATTTTCTTATGCTCTTGAACATCGTGCGCCCGTAAAGAATGGCCTTTGCTATCGACTTGAAGTTGTCGTCGAGAATGGTAATGTCTCCGGCTTCCTTTGCAACTTCCGTCCCTGAACCCATAGCAAACCCGACATCGGCTTTCTTGAGGGCAGGAGAATCATTCACACCGTCCCCCGTCATGCCGACAACAAGATTAAGTTCTTGGGCGATCTTCACGAGGCGGCTTTTGTCGGAAGGCAGAGCACGGGAAATCACGCGGAGTTTCGGGAGTATGGCTTTCAGTTCGTCGTCTGTCTTCTCGGACATTTCCTGCGAGGTCATTGCGATCTCGTCGGGGCTGGTAATCAGTCCGGCTTCTTTGGCGATTGCTACGGCGGTTTCTTTTCTGTCGCCCGTTACCATTACCACCTGAATCCCGGCATTACGAACGCGCTTTATTGCCTCTACTGCTTCCTTCCTGACGTTATCGCGAATACTCAAAACGCACACTAACTCCATGCCCGCGCCCGAATCTTTCGCGACCGCAAGAAGACGCATAGCCCTGTTAGCCTGTCCGTTAATGTACTTGTCGAGCTTGGCCTTTGCTGTTACGTTGCGGCAGTGAGGGATTATTTTTTCGGGTGCTCCCTTGTAGTATATTGTGCCGTCTTTCATTTCGACGCTTGACATCTTGTTGTCGGAGTTGAACGCTGTAAATTCTTTCACGCCGCGTTTGTACGAGTCAATTTTCTTGAGGTATTCAGCATTGCCCATAAAGAACGCCATTAACGCCCTGTCCGTACTGTTGCCGCCGATGACTGTATTATCACCGACCGACGCGCTGTTATTCACCCCTGCACCTATCAGAATATCATCAACGTTCTCAACTTCCGCGAGTGATTTGTAGACTTTCACGTTCGGGAGCGCAATTTCCGCAATCGACAATTTGCCTTCAGTAATCGTCCCGGTCTTGTCGCTGAAAAGTAAATTGAGGCTTCCGGCTGTTTCGAGTCCGTTGAGCTTGCGCACGAGAACATTATCACCGGCCATCTGCATTGACTGGAACGACATAAGCATAGAAGTCAGCATTGGGAGTCCTTCAGGGACAGCACACACAACTATAGTAACTGCTACGGTGATTGCGTCGATGATGATACGTGCCCATGCGTAACCGTCGGGGGGCAAGTTCCCGGTAATGAACGTCCGAGCAAGAATACCGATGATTATCGCACTTGCTCCCGTGTAGCCGAACACAGAAATTTGTTGCGCAAGTTTTCCGAGTTTTACCTGAAGGGGAGTTTTCCGGGTTGCTTCCTGCACCTCAAGAGCGAGTTCGCCGAACAGTGTCTTGTCGCCGACTACGGAAATCTGCATGTATCCTTCTCCCGAACATACGACAGTCCCGCGATATGCGTAATACTTGTTCAGCAAGTCCCGGTCGTTGAAGTCCTCGCTGTTTGTGTTGGGTATCTTCTCGGCTTCTTCCGTTTCGCCGTTCAGGGCTGACTGGTCAACCTTGATGCTTCCCTCAATGATTACTCCGTCAGCAGGTATCTTATCGCCCGCCTGCAAGAAAACAACATCGCCAGTAACTACCTCGCTCACGTGGACTTCATGAATTGTGCCGTTGCGGATAACTTTCGTCATTTCGCCTGATTCCTGCTGGGCCTTCAGGGCTGATGCTTTCTGTTCCTGCTGGTATTCGGTGATTGACGATACGCCCGACGCTATCAGGACTGCTACGAGAATCCCGAAAGGCTCGAACCATTCGGCGCGTCCCATGAAGAATAATACGAGCTGTATAACCAGTGCGCATAGTAAGATGATTATCATGGGGTCTTTGAGGCTGGCGAGGAATTTCGTGAGCAGCGGGTCGCGTGGTAATTCTGTCAGGACGTTGGAGCCGTATTTTTCGCGGCTGTCGTTGACTTGTGAATCGGTGAGGCCTTTGATGTCAGTCATATATTTGTGTTCCTCCTGTTATTGTGAGATTGACTGATTATAATACAAAACAGGCTAGAATTTTTCACGACGAATATAACTCACAAGATAAAAGAGAAGACACCATACAACTAAAGAATACATAATACCGTTTGTGAGGAATCTTGTAATTATATTGAATGGAATCCCATAATGCTTCTGTAAGTGGAATGGGATACGGAAAACGCTCTCATCACATGACAGCAACAACACAACAAAAACAAAATACGACACTGATTTTTCGTGAAAAAAGATAACGAGTGCCATACACGGAATAATGAAATAATGACTGATTATACCAGAAGAAAAACATACAAGAGACATAGTGTAGAGCAAGAACATATCAAAGATTTTTTCACGTCTGAATATATATGCTCCAAAAGCCATCAAAGCGAAGAAAATAGGAAGTCCTATTTTATCCCTGAAAGGTATACAAAAACCCAAACTGTCAATAGCATCAAAAGCTAACAAAGGGAAGTTGTTAAATGACTTGTACAGAAAAACATTATTAATTATTCCGTTTGCTCCTTCATTCCAGTACTGTGCAAAGCTCAAGAAGAACACTAACGGCGGGACGAACGCATAGAGAATTTTTCTGCGGGTATCTATATTTTTGTTGAACAGTATCCATAACGGGAACGCGAAAAGTATATGCTTCGTGATGAGGCTCAGCGATAATAATATCACCCCTGCGATGTCATATTTTCGTGATGACTTTTCGAGGCATGACACACCGTAAGCGGCGATTAATACGGCGATGTTGTCGAATTGATTACTGTAGCCTGATACTACCATAGATATAGGATTTAGAAAAAATACAGCTCCCCAGAAATTTCCGGTTCTGTCAGAAATTATTTTGGCAATTAGAAAATCTGTCATGGTGAGGAGGCTAACAATGAATATTTTGAAGGACAGTATGTTATGTGCAAAGTATAATGATGATTTCCATAATGTGCCGAGCAGAATAAACCAAACAGGCCCATAATTATATAGACGTGTAGACGCATAAATATTTTTTCCTTCTGTTGCCAGAGCTCCGACTTGCTGATATGCACCAAAGTCGAAATGATTACCGAGCGACATGAAGACAAAACGTATAACCACTCCTGCAAGAATGCACAGCCAGAAATTTTTAAGGAATTTATTTTCGTCTGCTCGTTTCTCCGAAAACCTGAAATTCATTGTGATACCTCCTGTAATTTTTTCTTCAGTTTCAAGAAGTCCATGACTGTCTTAATGCCTAT
>CAJOED010000119.1 GCA_905233335.1 uncultured Synergistales bacterium | reverse complement strand
CCTATGTGTAATTACTGCAGGGGAATCCGTAACAACATAGTAATCAATATCATCATCAATGTATATGGGATCTTTCAGGTCATCATAGCCTCCTGTTATCGCAGTGTAGACAGCAATTTTTACGCCGGGAAATTTTTTTTGCGTCGGGGTAAAAACATTTTGTGAAGCAAATGCACTTTTTGCTGTACGTTTCGATTCTTCAAAGCGTCGTATATAGTCATTTGTGCAGTATTCATAGCGGGCTTTGACCTTGCCGTATATTTTTCTTAGCGGCCATGTGAAAAGCAGAAACGGGTTTTTCACGACCTTCTTGATGCGTGATTTAATGCTCATGTTAATGCTCATGTCTGCTATTGCTTTACGGTCTTTGTCCTGCCGCCTCAAAAATTCACCGTATATCTCAAAAACAACGTCATTAATATTAGTACTCATAGTTTCTCCTCATATCGAAAACAAAAACCCCTCCCGTAACAAGAGGGGATTGCACTCTCCCTAGAACTGCACAAATGCAGGAGTGTCTGCCGGAGCATTCAGATACTTTTTGAGTTCGTCGTCAAGTTTCAGGAGCGTAATCGAGAAGCCCTCCATGTCAAGAGAAGTCATATAGTTCCCGACGTACGTACGTGCTATCTTTATGCCCTTTCCCGCAAGAACTTCATTCACGTGCTTATTCGCAATAAACAGCTCCATTAACGGAGTGCCGCCCATGCCGTTCACCATAACAGCAACCTGCCGCATAAATTCCTTCAGCGAGAATTTTCGCGAGTAACTTGTCGGCTATGTCGTTGACGCTCGAAATCTTCTCTCTGTGTGTTCCTGGTTCGCCGTGAATGCCTATGCCTATCTCGATCTCATCATCAGCAAGCTCAAAGCTAGGTTTTCCCGCAGCAGGTACTGTGCATGCATCAATAGCCATACCCATTGAGCGGACATTAGCGATAACTTTTTCCGCAACACGCTTCACATCCGCAAGCCCGAGTCCGGCTTCAGCACTTGCGCCCGCTATCTTGTGAACGAACACTGTACCGGCAATCCCGCGTCTGCCCGTCGTCCACGTAGAATTTTCTACAGCAACATCATCAGCAACAATTACTTGTTCGACGGTGATGCCCTCATCGCGTGCCATGTCTGCGGCCATCTCGAAATTCATTACGTCGCCAGTGTAGTTCTTGATGATGAGCAGTACACCTTTCCCGCCGTCTACAGCCTTGATTGCCTCGAACACCTGATCCGGAGTCGGGGAGGTGAAGACTTCTCCCGCAAGTGCCGCATCAAGCATTCCGCGCCCGACGTAGCCCCCGTGTGAAGGCTCATGTCCCGAACCGCCGCCCGACACCAACGCAACTTTCGGTGATGCCCCGCACGCACGCACGAGAACTTCATAGCCCTCAAGACGCTTCACGTAACCGGGAAATGCCGCAGTCATTCCGTCGAGCATCTCGCTTACTATGCTGTCAATGTTATTCACTAACTTCTTCATGATTTTCCCTCCTGCTGTCTATAATTTCAGAGCCTCGCGCGACTCTTCCGCACATTTCAGCACAGAGTCAACGCTTCCCCCTCCTGCCGCCTCAACAACCGCACACACAGAGCCTTCTATTATGGGAGCATCAGCTATTACGGCGTTCACTTTCTGTCCGTCCTCCTCAAGAAGTTCTATCGCACTCTCCGCGCTCATTATGCTGCTGCCGATGTCCGCAAGTATCACTACTCCATCCCCTGAATCTGCTTCTGTGATTGCGCTGGCTATTCTGTGCGGGTCTGTTCCCAGCGAGCCGTCCTCAAGTCCTCCAGCCGCTATAAGCCCGGTGAATCCCTGCGCCATTTCTCCGGCCAAGTCCCTGATTCCTTCCGCTATCTTCCAGCTGTGAGATACGATAACGATACCGACCATTCACGCATTACTCCTTCAGGCTGTCCCGTATTGCTTCAAGTGTCATTAGTGCTGACGTTGCGCCGGGATCCTGATGTCCCAGGCTCCGTTCACCTAGATAGCTCGCACGTCCCTTAGTGGCTATGATTGTCTTTGTGTACTCGACACCCTCACGAGCAGCAGAACATGCCGCCTCCATTGCCGTATTCATGTCGACACCTGCCGCTATGACCTGCGAATACGCTTCAACCGCCGGGATTATCGCGTCAAGCATAGTCTTTTCGCCGCGCTGTGCCTTACCCCGCTTCTGTATTCCCGCTATTGCCGCCTCGAACGCTGCTTTCAGGTTTTCGGGAGTGAGTTCGGTTTGTCCCGCTAGGACTTTGCCCGCCTCCATGTATGCAGTCCCGTAAAGAGGCCCCGAAGCCCCGCCGACTTTCGACAATAACGCCATACCCGCCTTCTTGAGTGCCGCTCCGATGTCGGTATCTTCGGGAGTTACTTTCTCCATGACAGCAGAAAATCCCCGTGCCATGTTGATGCCGTGATCCGAGTCCCCTATAGCGCGGTCTAATTCTGTGAGGAAGTCTTTGTTGTCCGTTATTCGTCCTGCAATTTCAGAAAGGCATTTGTATATTCCACCTGACATTTTGCCGCCTCCTATAGATAATTATTATCGAGATTTTATTTTGCCGATCGATTTCAAACTTTTCGTGGTCAAAGGTTCTACTCTATCACCTACGCGAATATATGACAGCCTGCCCATTTTCTTGCCGCCGATTACAGCAGTGCTTGAGTTATTGTCTGCGGATTTCACTCTCACGACTGCTACATTTTTTTCTTCGCCGTCCTCAACAGTATATACCCTGTAAAAACCGTTCTTCTTTGAGCCGAGCAGAGTCCCTATGTTGAACGTAATTTCTTTGCGCGACACGCTGGTAACTTCAGGATATTCTCCCGTAAGGACACCGCGAATTTTTATGGCAAGTATCGACGCAAGTTCCGCAACTGCTCCTGCTTCCATGCCGCTGACTTGAGCTTTGCCGCCAAATATGCCCAAAATATTTACAGCACTCCCGCGTTGTGCCGCCCGCCCGCTTTCCGACAGAGATAAAATAATCCCGCCGGTCTTGACGTTGATAACTTGAACATCAGCCGCCGCTCGAGCTTCTTCTTTTGCTGATGACACCACCAGGACACCGCTGGTTTTTACTTTCCTTTTGTAGTCCGTAACGGATCCGGTAATTATGACATCACAGCTCGCCAAGTTTCCGACACGCAAGGCCGTTTCGTTCGATATGTAGCCGGAAATAGCCAGCCTGTTTTCTGCCGCTATGCTCGTGAGTAATTCCCGTCCGACTATCGTTATTTTCCCTGACATCGCCAGCATCTGCGTAAATATATCGCCGATGAGTTCTGCCTTCGTGTGATCTACATCGCCGTTACTGCTCAAGAAAGGCATAACACCGACGAGGATTTTCCCTTCTGTGCGTTCAGGAACAGCGGACGTTCCTGCGGGGAGGGTGTATTGAGTGCTGTTCTCACCGCCGGACGAATGACCGTCAGAAGAAATTGCTGGTAGTTCTCCGTCTTGTATTGCCTGAACGAGTGCGGCTTTGATTTTCTCTTTGTCCTGCTCGTTTTCTTTGCCGGTTATCTCCATGACCTTATCGATGACAGTATCAACTTGTTCATTGTTCTCTACGTCATCACCAAGTGCTTTCAGGACTGCGGCTTTGATGTCGTCTTTGTCGTGAGTGTTGCCGTCGATTACGACATCGATAACTGTATTCATCATGCCTTCATAGTCTTTTGTTTCCTTCTGGATTTTCAGCAGGGCGGCTTCAGTTATTGCTGTTTCCATAATGGGAGCTAGCTGTTCCGCTAATTTTCTGATGGGAGCGAGGTCAATTGAGCCGGTATTCAGAGAGCCTCCGCCGACAACCAAGCCAGCAAGGAGATCTTTTTTCATTTGGGAGGAGAATAAATCCATCTTGAGATTGTTGTCATATATTATTTTCATTGAGGCACAATCAAAAATGCTGACTTCAAATTCAGGCTTTTCCTGTTTTACGAGCGGTGATACATCAACGTCGAACAATTTGCCTATTCCTTTTGCGGCACCTTTTGTTGCGGCTTTTTCGAGGTCATAAATTATTTTTGTTACGATAATAAAATGAACGTCGGCTTTTTTCCCGATTGCTGACAAGTGATGCGGGCTTGAGAAACTTGCTTTCACGAAACCTAGTTCCTGCCTTGCGGAGTTAATTCTGTCGAAACGTACAATCTTTATGGTATTTGTTTTTGCCAGTGCATTCCCAAACAGATTAGTAACGAGATCCGCGAGGTCATCAGGGATGTCAAAGTTATCGCTCGTAAAGACAACTCCGGCACGAATGGGATTTTTTCCCAGCGATATTTTTTCAGAAGCACGCGCGACACTGCAAACGGCCAACGACAACACGACAACGACAAGCACAGCTCCTAAAGTACGCCTCATAAAAAAGTTCACTCCTCATAAAGTTTCGGAAGAATATGCCGCCCCTAGAATATCAGCATACATAATGGGATGTTGAAAATTCTAATATATTTCGTGTGTCATTTCAAGAAAAGAAAGCCCCCCGCTTTTACACGAGGGGAAAAGTTCACTAGAATATGAGCGATATTTTTCTGATTGACGGGTCTCTGCTGTCGACGAAATCAAACGCCTTCTGTGCTTCCATGAACGGGAATGTGTGAGACACTGCACCCTGAAGATTGACTTTGTGTTCATTGACGAGCTTGATGACCTCGCCGAACTTTCTGTTCTGGAGTCTTGAGCCGCGAATATCGAGTTCCTTTGAGGTGATGACGAACTGGTTAATCTCATCAGGAGCCACGCTGAAGCCCATCGTGATTACCCGTGTAGCATTCCCTGCCGCCATGCACGCATTGAGCAGACTTCCTTTCACGCACGCCGCATCAATCGTTACCGTAGGCCCATAACCGCCTGTGAGTTCTTTTGCGCGTTTCACGAGGTCTTCATTGCGGGAATTGATTTTTGCGGTTGCCCCGTTAGCGAGTGCCTCATCGAGTTTTGCCTCGTCGATGTCAGCCATGATGATACTGTGAGGGTTGAAGAGTTTTACGATTCGGAGAAGGCTGCTTCCGAGTGCTCCTGCGCCGATAATCATAACGTCGTCTTCGCTCTCAAGCTGTGCGCGTGAACATGCCTGAACAGCGATAGTGGTCGGCTCAATCATGACCGCGTCTTTGTATTCGAGGAAGTCCGGGATGACGTAGCAGTCGCCTTCAGGGACGGCCATGAACTCCCTGTATCCCCCGTCGATGTGAACGCCTCGTACCTGTAAATGATGGCAGACGTTGGGACGTGATTTTCTGCAGGCGTAGCAGTGTCCGCAGGCAGTAACCTGGTCGATGATGACTCTATCGCCGACTTTGCGCGTTTTGACGTTTGAGTCGACCTCGACGATGTCGCCGACGATTTCGTGTCCGATGACTCTGGGGTATGTAGCCGCCGCGTTAGTGCCGTGATAAATTCCCACGTCGGAACCGCAAATGCCGGAAGCTCTGATTTTGTCGAGGACGTTATTGTGTTCGTCGATTTCGGGCTTGGGCATGTCGATAATGCGAAGCTCATTCGGTTTTACGATTTGTACAGCTTTCATGATACTAATTCACCTCCGAAATGTTTTCACAGACTTTCACGTGCGGGGTGGGCG
>CAJOED010000118.1:636-5576 GCA_905233335.1 uncultured Synergistales bacterium | reverse complement strand
ATGGCGATTGCGGGCGTTATTGGGCTTGTGATTTCTGCGTGCCACTTCAACAGCGCGGCATTGATTCTCGGACTCGTTCTTGGTGTGATATGCGAGGGGAATTTCAGCAGGGCCTACACGATTTCAAGGGCTAATATCGTGAATATGTTTGCAAGACCTGTTGCCGGGACTCTTATGGTGGTGAGCCTTGTGCTTCTTGTGTGGCCGATTGTGTCATCACTCTTCAAGAAGAAAGAAAATTAGAGATAACATTTCCCCTCTGGCTTTATCAGGCTGGAGGGGCTTTTTCAAGAGAATTACTACATTTGGTGTCAAATCTTATATGGAAAGTACAACTACCGTCTCAACATGCGCCGTCTGCGGAAACATATCAAACGCCCTAACGCTTTCCACTCTGTACCCATGCCCCGCAAGAATTTTGCAGTCCCGCGCCAAAGTAGCAGGATTACACGACACATACACCACCCGACGTATTCCCAGTTCGTTCACAGCCTCGAGCACCGAACGTTCGCACCCGTCGCGAGGAGGATCAAGCACAACAGCATCATACTTTTCGCGCAAGTCCGCAATGACTTCCTCCGAACGACCGCACAATGCCCGCACGTTTCCGAAACCGTTTGCCTCAAGATTACGACCGGCCATTCTCACTGCACCGCGCCACTCCTCGACACTGGTAACACTCTCTGCATTCCCCGCAAGCCAGCACGTTAGCGACCCCGTCCCGCTGTAGAGTTCGAGAACATTTTTTGCGCCCCCGACTTGGCCGGAAGCATACGCGAATAATTTTTCTGCCTGTCCGGTGTTCACCTGAAAGAATGACGCTGTGTCGAACATCAGACGGAATTTTCCGAGTGTCTCCGCGATTATTCCCGTGCCCGTGAGATTTTCTGTGTACGTTCCCAAAATCACGTTGCCTGGTTTCGAGTTGTGATTTATCGTGATTGTGTCGGGACGTGCAGAGTTCCCCAGCGATGCCAGAGCCTTTACGCTTTTTGCAGACAACTTGCCGTTGATGACGAACGATAAGAGACTCTCTCCCGTATGAATGCCCGTGCGCATGATGAGGTGCCGCAACTTTCCCCGTCCTTCTCTCTCGTCGTAACCGTCAAAAGGATAGCGATTTCGTTCGAGGCCGTCTAATATTTTTCCGTACATGTCGTTGATTTTTTTTGCGTTCACGGGACACTGCCTGATGAGTTCGAGACGGTGAGTTCCCGCACGGTAAAAGCCAGTTATGATTTTCCCATGAGAGTCCTGAACAGGAAATGCCGCCTTGTTGCGGTAGTGCCAAAATTCCGGCGACGGCGAACACTCGATGTCCTGCAGCGGGAAACCTCCGATTCGCGTCATAGCATCTCTCACTATTCCTGCCTTCAGGGTTAATTGTGTCATGTAGTCGGCGTGCTGTAACTGACACCCTCCGCAATGCCCGTAGTACTTGCACTTCGGGACAACCCGTCCGCCTGAAGCACTCTCAACTGCTACAGTGTCGGCAATGCTGAAGTCCTTTTTGCGCGCAACAATCTCTGCCCTCACACGTTCACCAGGCAACGCTCCCTGCACAAAAATTACTCCCCTGTTCGTGCGTGATATTCCCGTGCCGTCGCTGGATAACGCGTGAACTTCAAGCGTCATTTGTTCGTTAGTCTTTATCGTGGTGCGCCCCTTCCCACTCGAAATTTTCACCCAGATAGAACTTCTTTGCTAATTCATTCTCTGCAACTTCTTCAGGAGTACCAGACAAAAATATTTTGCCGTCATGTATCAGGTACGTTCTGTCAGTGATCGATAACGTTTCGCGGACGTTGTGATCCGTTATGAGTACCCCGTAACCCTGCGACTTCAGGTCATCAACCATCGACTGAATGTCAGCCACTGCAATGGGATCTATTCCGCTGAAAGGCTCGTCAAGCAGTATGAATTTCGGTTTCAGCGTCAAAGCACGGGCAATCTCTACGCGTCTTCTCTCTCCTCCTGAAAGTGCATAGCCTTTTGTGTCGGCAATATGCGTAATCTTGAACTCCTCTAGTAATTCATCGGTGAGTTTTTTCGCAATGTGTGATTTGCCGGTCTCTTCCCATACTAGATTGATATTTTCACGCACCGTCAAATTCCGGAACACTGAAGCCTCCTGAGGCAGATAACCTATACCAGCACGAGCACGGGCATATACCGGGAGTGAAGTAATTTCTTCGCCGTCAATCATGACAATTCCCGCGTCAGGCCGTATCAGTCCGACAATCATATAGAATGATGTAGTTTTTCCCGCTCCGTTCGGGCCAAGCAAGCCGACAATTTCTCCGCCGTTTACCTCAATGCTTACTCCGCCGACTACAAGCCGTCCGTCATAACTTTTTCGTAAATCTTCTGCTGTCAGTGTGTTCATTTTTTGCGCGTCTTCCTAGTCGTTGTTTTTTTAGGAGCAGGAGTTTCTGGTGCTTCTTTCTGTTCGTCTTGTGGTGCTGTGTCAGGCTGTACTGCCGGAGGATTATTCCTTCGCTCCCTCGTGAGGTCTATCGTGATTACTGCTCTGTCGGTGCTCGTTATGCCGTTGCCGCTCCGAGTCCGTCCGCCGAGTGCCTCAACGCGATTTTGTTCGGGGAAATACACGATGGAGTCAGAACGCAAAGTCCTCCCTCCCTGAACAGCAACAACATGCCCGCTCAATACGACGCTCCCTCGTGCGAGCGAATACAGCGCGTTATCCCCACGAATGTTCACCGGGTCGCCGTTAGCTTTTGGCTGTCCACGAAGCCATACGTTTTTTTTCGCAGTCATCTCCTGGAGGTTGCCGCCCTGCAAATATCCCTCTATAGTGTCAGCCCCGAAAGAAAGCCCGCGAGCAATGTCCTCAAGTTTATGAGCTTTCACGATAATGAATCTTGTCCGTCTGTCAGATGTTTTCGACACGCCGCCGAAATCCGTCAATATCAGCCAGTCAGCATCAAGCCGCATAGTTCCGACTTCACCGAGCACCCTGTTCTGAAAATCGCACGTCGGGACTTCAGCAAATGACAATAACATTCTACCGGCAGTAATATCTATCTTGTCGCCCTGCCACTTTCCTGAAGCCGCAATACCCTCATCAAAATTCACTTCTCTGCGGTCAACATTGCCGGCACCTTTGGGAGCGTCAACCCGTAATTCTCCGGCTGTAATGGTAACGTTGCCGTCCGCAAGAAAATCTCCTGTTTCAGCGTCGAAACGCATACGGTTAGCAGAGAGTGTTGCGGCATCGGGGAGGCCGTTCGGGTTTTCGTCGTGAGAGATCTCATCAAGCGCGTAACACGGGGAACATAAACAAGCGAGAATGATTACGCACGCAAAAATTTTCCTGGCCATAAAAATATCTCGTTCTCCTTTCGTGATTACGATAATATATCACAGCCGCTAGACCATATCAGCAGGGATTATGTATTTGTCGTAGTCTTCAGGCGTTATGAGGCCAAGAGAAACAGCAGACTCCTTCAGAGTAATATTCTTTGCGTGGGCATTTTTCGCAACCTTTGCGGCGTTGTCGTAACCTATGTGGGGATTGAGTGCCGTAACAAGCATTAGTGATTTCGACAAGTTCTCACTCATTTTTTCGGTGTTGGCGCGGATACCTGACAGGCATTTTTTCACAAAGAACGCTGACACTTCACCCAAGACATTCACCGACTGCAAAAAGTTATACGCTACGACCGGGAGAAACACATTCAGCTGAAAGTTCCCCTGACTTGCCGCAAAACCTATAGCCGCGTCATTGCCCATCACCTGAACAGCCGCCATAGTGAGAGCCTCGCACTGTGTCGGATTGACTTTTCCCGGCATGATTGAGCTTCCCGGTTCGTTTTCGGGAATGAATATCTCGCCCAAGCCGCAACGAGGCCCCGACGCAAGCCATCGTATATCGTTCGCAATTTTCATGAGGTCAGCAGCAAGTGCCTTTACCGCCCCGTGAGTGTGAACGATTGCGCCCATGCTCGTGAGTGCGTGAAACTTGTTCGGGCTTGTTGTGAAGTTTTCGCCGGTAATATCTGCTATTTCGTGTGCTGCTTCCTCCGCAAAATTTTTCGGGGCATTGAGTCCTGTACCGACTGCCGTACCTCCAAGCGCGAGCGGGTATAGTTTCGTCATTGCTTCCTGAATGCATGATTTATCGTGAACAAGCATATATTCCCACGCTGAAATCTCCTGCCCGAACTTTATCGGTACAGCGTCCTGAAGGTGTGTACGTCCTGTTTTGATGATGTTATCATTTTCGCGGCGGAGTCTCTCCATTGTGCTTATGGCCTCATCGATGACGGGCAATAATTTCGTGCGTATTGCGAGTACTGCCGAGATATTGAGGGCTGTAGGGAGTGTGTCGTTTGAGCTTTGCGACATGTTGACGTGGTCGTTCGGGTGCAGTAATTTCTTTCCGGCTAATTCGTTGCCCCTGTTAGCGATGACCTCGTTGACGTTCATGTTCGTCTGTGTGCCGCTGCCGGTCTGATACACGACGAGGGGAAAATGTGCGTCGAGTTTTCCCGCGAGTATCTCATCACATACGCGCGTGATTAAGTCTCTGCGTTCTGTGTCGAGCCGTCCCGAACGGAAATTAGCGTTTGCTGATGCCTTCTTGACGACAGCGAGTCCGCGAATAATCTCTATGGGCATTTTCTCGACGTTCGGCGAAAAGTTCTCGGAGCTTCTTTGGGTCTGTGCTCCCCAGTATGCGTTTTCGGGGACTCTCATTTCGCCCATTGAGTCGCGTTCTGTTCTGTAGTTCATGCGTGAGTATTCTCCTCTGTTATTGTGATAGGAGCATTCTATCATTACTGAACATAAAAAATTACCCCATCCGTTTGGGAAGGGGCATTGTGTTTCTTGAGTTACTTTCGGGACTTCCTGAAAGCCATCAACGCTAAGAGCATAACTCCTGCGGGTGAAAAGCCCGAATTACAGCTTCCTCCTTT
>CAJOED010000118.1:0-628 GCA_905233335.1 uncultured Synergistales bacterium | reverse complement strand
TGTCGTTATTGTCGTTATCGTTGTTACTGTTGTCGTTGTCGTTATTGTCGTTATCGTTGTTACTGTTGTCGTTGTCGTTGCCGCCCTGCGCTGGTTTTATCGTCAGAGTTTGCGTCGTTGACCCGTAATCTCTATCGGACGTCATGTATGAGTGTGGAAAAGCGTTCACGCCGTAGTAGTATGAAATATTCGGAGTTGAACTTGTCGCGTTAATTGTGAACGTATAAGTTCCTGCTTTCGTAGGTGTACCCTCTATGGTGGCAATTGCTGTAGAACCGATTTGTTTGAGGCTGCAGCCAGGAGGGAGGTTGCCCGTAACTGAAAATGTGAAGGTTCCGGCAGCAGGAGATGCCATCATAGTAGCAAGCATACTTGACTCCTTGCTCACGTAGCAGTTGTCTTCACGGACATCGAATCGAAATGTCAGCAATGCCCACGATGACGATGCCTCAAGCCCAAGAAGAAGAACGACAAGAAGAAGAACAAAATAATTATAGCACACCCCTTTTTATCATAATCGCGCAAGAAGACTCCCACTTCTACAAGTTTGAGATGAATTGCGCTAAGTTAAGTGAAGTGTGCTATAATTCCTTCTGTTGAATAACTGGAATAACTGAAATTCCGACAA
>CAJOED010000117.1 GCA_905233335.1 uncultured Synergistales bacterium | reverse complement strand
CCAGCTCTCCTGTATCAGCATTATTACTAAGATACTTAAGCACATATTCTCTATTGCTGTGAAGCTTAAAGCCAGTTTTGGCAACATCATCAAGATGATCCGCATAATACGCCAACGCCGCCGTCTTCAAGTTCCTCAAGTTGCTCACGATATTGCTTGCTTTTGCCGAACTCACTGCTTCAGTGCTCGACAGCATCATCATTGCACTCAACACGCCGATAACGACGATCACGATCAACAACTCAACAAGGGTAAAACCTCTACGCTTACTACTCTTCATACAAAATTCCTCCTTTGTGTGTGTGAAAAAAAACTTCTCTCTTCCTGACTACTCAACAATACGCCGCAAAGATTTTCTATGCGCATTCCCCCTATTTTCCCCGCCGCCTGAATTATACTGCACAAAATACTTACAGGGGGGGGGGGCATAATTACTGATACTATACTACGACAATTGCACAATAGCTGAAGTTACCGGGGCAAATATTGAGACCGCTATTATAGCAATAATTCCGCCGACAAACACTATCATTACAGGCTCAAGAAGTGATACCGTAGCTTTTACCTGCTCGTCGAGTTCCTGGTCATACCACGTCGCAACACGTTCCAGCATGTTGTCGAGGTGTCCGGTCTCCTCGCCGATCCTCATCATCTGCGACACCAGCACCGGGAAAATCCCCGCATTCTTGGCCGCATCCCCCAGCGATACCCCGCGAATGACGCTCTTGCGCAACTCCGCGTATCCTTCCTGCACCGCCGCATTGCCCGCAGTACCTTCCGCCATCTCGATGCCTCGCACTATCGGAACTCCCGCCGCTGTCAGTGCTGAAAGTGTACGGCTCGAACGTGCCATTGACGCTTTCATGAGAAGATCTTTCATTATCGGGACTTTCAGCTTTATCTTGTCCATTGTCGGCTTTGTTGCTTTGTTGTTTGAGAGCATGTGAAGACCCACAATCAGCCCGATAACTATCGCCGCGATTATGTACCAGTGTGCAGAAAACCAGTTGCCCATTGCGAACATAGTCAACGTTACCTGCGGAAGCTCGATGTTCAGGGAAGCAAAAGTTTCCTCGAATTTCGGCACAAGAAAGATAAAGAAAAATACCAGTATCGCCACCGCAAAAAAACATATGAACGCAGGATAGAACATAGCACTACGAATTTTTCCGCGCAACGCCTCCTGTTTTTCGAGGAGTACAGCAGCCTGTTCGAGGGATTGACCGAGAAGCCCGCCCTCTTCCCCCGACTCTACTAAGGACACCAGCAGAGCATTGAACGATTTTTGCGAACTCATAGCCTGGCTTAGTGGAATTCCACGGTCTATTCTGCTCTTGATGTCGATTACTGCCGCACGGAGAGCATAATTCTTTTCCTGTTCCGCTACCAGGTTCAACGCTGTAGAAAGGCTCAAACCGGCCGTCTCCATTGTCGCAAGCTGACGGAAAAATACCATTAAGTTCTTCAGAGGAATTTTGCCGCCGCTCAATAATGCTCCTATATCGACGTTCATTAACGACTTCAGGGATTTTTTCCCGCCGGACTTCCTGCCCGACTTGCTTGTTGATGACTTGCCGCCGCCTTGTGCGTTGAGGTTGATTACGATCATCCCGCGGCCACGCAGCTGTTCAAGAGCACGTTTCTGATCGCTGGCATCAACATAGCCCTCTACGATTTCACCGTCAGAAGCTCTTGCGCGATACTTGAAATTCATAATTTCCCCTCCATGCAAATCATCGTGTAATTATTATAGACATTAATAAACCTTTTGCAACCTGGTAACAACACAAAACACTTACAGCGTGGAGTTCATGAGGCGTTCGATTTCTGCCTGGTCGTAAGCAAAATCTTTTGCCGTAGCCCGCGCAATTCTCCCCTCACGGAACAGACGCGCTAAATCCTGCTCCATCGTGTGCATACCGAAACTCATACCAGTAAGCATTGTGTTGCGGATACTGCTGATTTTCCCTTCACGGACACTTGAACGAATTGCAGGTGTCGTAATTAATATTTCGGTTGCGCAGACACGTCCTTTAACGTCGGCGGTCGGTATCAACTGCTGTGAGCATATCCCAAGAAGCGTATACGCGAGCTGAAGACGTATCTGATTCTGCTGGTGCGGGGGGAAAACATCGACAATTCGCTCTATCGACTGTGAAGCGTCCTGAGTGTGAAGCGTCCCGAACACCAAGTGCCCCGTTTCTGCCGCAGTGATTGCCGCACCGATTGTTTCGAGGTCGCGCATTTCTCCTATCATTATTACGTCGGGATCCTGCCTCAATACGTGCCGAATGCCTGACGCAAAACTTTCCGTGTCGTTCCCGATTTCCCGCTGGTGTATTACGGAGTTCACCGGGGTGTGTATGTACTCTATGGGATCTTCTATCGTTACGATGTGTGCTTTGCGGCTGCGGTTGATCTCTCCGATGACTGCGGCGAGTGTGGAGCTTTTTCCGTGTCCCGTCGGCCCCGTAGCAAGAAATAATCCCCGGTGTTTGTGCGCCATCGTCTTGAGGACTTCAGGAAGCCCAAGCTCATCAAGCGAACGTATCACCGACGGCACAAGACGAAACGTCAGAGATACCCCGCGCATTTCACGGTACGCGCTCCCCCTGAAACGCTGTGTGTCGTACGTGAACGCAAAATCCAGATCCCCTGTCCGCGTGAATCGTTCGAGCTGTTTCGGTGTGAGAATTTCGCTGATGAATTTTTCGAGCACCTCACGCATGAAAAATCCCGTGTCCTGTATGTAGTTCAGTTCTCCGTGCACACGCAGGGCCGCTAACGTTCCCGAACTCAAATGAATA
Source organism: uncultured Synergistales bacterium (assembly GCA_905233335.1). Lineage (GTDB taxonomy): Bacteria > Synergistota > Synergistia > Synergistales > Aminobacteriaceae > JAFUXM01. The sequence continues at coordinate 2,141 of CAJOED010000117.1, read as the reverse complement.
TCGCTCGCCCCGGAATTTATCGCAAGCCGTATCAGTTTCTCTATTGCCGGGTTGTTGAATGTCTGCATTCTCTATCTCTCTCCTGTTCTATTCTATAGTGTTGCGCTCAAAACTTCCTCCAGTGATGTATAACCCCTGATTGCCGCATTTATTCCCGCCTGACGCAGCGTCTTCATTCCGTGCTTCACCGCCGCCGCGCGTAATTCTATATCGTCAGCTCCCTTCAGTATCATTTCGCGCAGGTCGTCATTGAGCATCATAATCTCGTAAATCCCGCGCCGCCCCTTGTAACCGTTCCTGCACTGCTGGCAGCCCATAGACCTGAATGCATGTGTTCCGGGACGAACGCCGATTTTTTCGCATGTGTCATCATCGAGTTCATATTCTTCTTTGCAGTGCGGGCATAAACACCGTACCAGCCTTTGAGCTACCACTCCCGACAATGAAGCCGACAATAAGAATGGCTGTACTCCCATGTCGATAATTCTCGTTGCCGCGCTCGGAGCGTCGTTGGTGTGCAGGGTGGAGAGCACGAAATGTCCCGTCAATGCCGCGCGTATTGCTATCTGTGCTGTGTCGGTGTCGCGTATCTCTCCGATCATTATCTTGTCGGGATCCTGCCGCAATATTGAGCGTAGTGCACTCTCGAACGTCAGTCCGGCGCGTTCGTTCACGTTGACTTGATTGATGCCGGGTATGTAGAACTCTACGGGGTCTTCTACGGTGATTATGTTTATGTCGGGGCGGCTGATTTTCTGCAGCATGGAGTACAGCGTCGTGGATTTTCCTGAACCCGTCGGCCCTGTAGCTAACATTATGCCCCAGGGAAGTTCGCAGAATCTCTCCATGTACATCATGTCTTCGTCGTCAAGTCCGAGCTGTTCGAGGTCAACGCTGGCATTATCGCGGTCAAGAATACGCATGACTATCTTTTCGCCGCTCATCGTGGGAAGTGATGACACGCGCAAGTCTATATGCCTGTTGTCTATTGTCGTAAGTATGCGTCCGTCCTGAGGCTTTCTGCGTTCTGCAATGTCCATGCCCGACATGATTTTTATGCGCGATATGACAGAAGGGTGAAGGCTTGCGGGATACTCGAAATGTATATACAGTGCTCCGTCAACACGGAAACGAATGCGGCTCATTTGTTCGTACGCTTCCACGTGAATATCAGAAGCACTCTCTCTTACTGCCTGGGCTATCATGTCATTCACGAGTTCGATTAACGGTGCGTCATCGGGACTGGCTGTTGCGGTGGTAGCGGCGAGGGGAGTATATGCGTCGCCCATGCTCGTAACGGCTTCACTTGCGGCGAGTGCTCCGGCCATGTTTGACGAGAAGTCGTAAATTCTCTGCAAGTTCCGGGCTATGTCGTCGCGTCCTGACGTGGCAATTCGGAGGTTGTGTCCCGTGAGGAGTTTCACTTCATCCTGCGCGGGAAGATCCAGCGGGTCAGACATGGCAACAAGAAGCGTATTGTCCTCGTCAATCGTGAGGGGTATGAGCTTCAGACGTTCGGCAACGTTTCGCGGGACGAGCTTTATTGCGTCGGCTTGAGCCTGGTATCTGTCGAGCTGTACGAACTGCAGGTCGAGCTGTACGGCGAGTGTTTCGGCGACTTGGGTCAGGGTGAGCGCGTTGATCGACACGAGAATTTCGCCGAGCCGCTTTTCGGAGGTCTGCTGGATCTTGAGGGCGTTGTCGAGCTGTTCTTGGGTTACGAGGTCATATTCGCGGAGTATCTCACCGAACTTTTTGCGGCGTGTGAAAAAAATATCCTGCATTGTGCTTCCCTTCCCGCATCACAGAATTGATTTATACGGCCAAGTTTCATTGTAGCCCCTGAACACATTAATATCCCACCAGTAACCGGCCACTACAGCAAGTACAACAAGAGCCACCATCATCTTTAAATATTTTTCCCGCACAAAATTAGGGAGTGCAGATAAAGAAATCATGCTTATAAAGTCAGAATATAGGAGAACTCTTGAAAAAAAACGAACAAAGTCCATTGAAACTAGGATTAATGAAATGGTTTTAGAATTAGAAAAAGAGAAAATGATTACAGAATATTTAAATGAGAGAATCAATTATAATATAAAAGAAAAGGAAGCCTACTTAAAAAATTTTAAAACAGAAGA
>CAJOED010000116.1:15151-16539 GCA_905233335.1 uncultured Synergistales bacterium | reverse complement strand
ATAGCCAGCGATGCGAACACTGTACGATACGCAAAGAATGCCGTCATGCCCATAGCTACAGCGATAACTCCCATAACGATGTACTGAACTTTAGCGATGACTACTTTCTGCACGGGCGATAATACGCGGTCGCTCGGTGTTCCGAATCTCTCGTCGTAGTCCGTTACAATGCGTTTCAGGGTTACGGAAAGTATGAGCAGTCCGATCAAGTTCGGGAGTGCCATTAGTCCGTTGAGTGTGTCGGAAATGTCCCAGATGTTATTGAGGAATTGATTGCCTTCTGCACCGATGAACTGACCACCTGCCGCACCGACAAGAATCATAGCGATCCACAAGATTTTCATTATGGGTTTGCACCAGAGTCCGAAAAGATACGTTACTGCAGTTTCAGCGTACCAGTACCAGCCCAAAATCGTCGTGAACGCAAAAAGTAACAGCCCGACAGACAGAACATATTTTCCGGGAGCACCGAGAGCGTTCTCGAATGCCTTTAGTGTGAGCTGTGCGCCGGTAAGATCAGGGGAGCCGGTGAGTGTTCCCGTTACCATTACGACGAGAGCCGTCATCATGCATATTACGATCGTATCCATGAAGACCTCGAATATCCCGTAAAATCCCTGCTGTACAGGGTGCTCAACGTTGGCCGTCGCGTGTACCATCGGGGCAGAACCCATACCAGCTTCATTGCTGAATACGCCGCGCGCTATACCTCTCTGTACTGCTTCTTTCACGCCCCATCCAGCAAGTGCACCGGGTAATGTCTCTAACGGGTCATTGAACGCAAGATGTACAGCCTGTGATACTGCCGCAGGGATTGCTGAAGCATTCGTTACCAGCACGAACACAGAGCCGGCAATGTAGAATATCGCCATGAAGGGGACTATGTATGTTGTTACGGTGGATAAGCTCTTGAGGCCGCCGATGATTACGAGAGCTACGAGAACTGCCATAACTACGCCGCTGTAGATGTGGTTAATGCCCCAGCCCATCGACATAGCTTCCGCCGCACTGTTAGCTTGTGTTGCCGCGCCTATACCGAACGACGCAAGGAACGCAAACAGCGCAAAGAGTATAGCGAGAACTTTTCCGAAGAACGCTCCGAGTCCTGAACCAAGAACTTCACCCGCGCCCTTTTCGAGAATGTACATTGTGCCCCCGCGCCAGTCGCCGTGAGCATCTTTCTGCCTGTAGTGGACAGCAAGCACAACTTCCGCGAACTTTGTGCACATGCCGAACACTGCCGAAATGAGCATCCATACCATTGCACCGGGGCCGCCCAAGTGAAGAGCCGTAGCAACACCCGCAACGTTACCAGTTCCGACGGTAGCCGCCATTGCTGTAGCCATTGCCGCAAATGATGATATTGATTTGTCCTCGTCGGATTTCTT
>CAJOED010000116.1:3943-15128 GCA_905233335.1 uncultured Synergistales bacterium | reverse complement strand
AGAAGAAGTGTGAGATATACTCCCGTGCCGACAAGCAATATTAAAACGGGAGCACCCCAGACGAAGCTGTTTACTATCCCGTTGTAATACATAATCGTGTCCATTATGCTTTTCATGGTGAAAAGATTACACGCTCCTTAATAAATCGTAAAAATTTTCATGCTATTATACATAAATTCATGATTTACGCAAACAAGGCTATGTGTTACAGGGAGAAGCAATAAGTTATGAATGGAAAAATGCCCGCCGCCGGAAAAAATTAACTCGACAGCAGGCGAAAAGATTTTTACGGGAAAACTATTACTTGTCCGCAGTGCATTTCACGTTGTAGTTCCATGTGTTCTGGTCATAAGGCTGTCCGCTCGCTACGATCGAGATTATGTGGTTGCCCCTGTCCATGTTCTCGGCTTCTGTCTCCGGCCTGTATGCGTACTGGTAGTCAGGCTTGTCCGTGAGATGTACAGCCGCACAGAACGTATAACGCCCATTACCTTCCTGCTTCACTTCTGCTTCATGAGGAGTGATTACGGGTGCTTTGCTTCCTTCCTGAAGAGTTCCGCGATCAAGATAGACTCTCACTGTTCCTTTTCCTGCCGCAAAAACTTCATCTTCTGTTACGATTACGCCCGTTATAAGAACTTCTCCGCGCTTGTCGAAATTATCAGGCATCGTTAGACGTCCGCCCTCTTTGAGTTCACTGCTGAAATCAGACGCAGAAAGTTTTACGCCCTCAATCATGATGCCTTTTGTGTTGTAGGTGATGAGTTCTGCAGGACTGTCAACAAGACTTATCTTTACGTTCTGAAGCTCAAAGTTCTTCACGTTCGAGAGGCTGATAGCATTCTTCACGCCGTAAACAGTTACGTCCTTCACGCTGATGTTCGTCATGGGTGCGCGCTCGTATGCTTTCCACTCTATTGCGTTCTTTGCGTTGACGGGGCTTTCCGGGCTTCCTGCAGTGATGTTGGACATGTATACGTTGCGTAATTGCGGAGTATAGGGTCCCAAGTCGCCTTCTTTGTCCTGAGCAGAACCGAGAGTGTATTGTGTTTCGCCGAACATTAATGCATTCGAGCATTTCGCTACGGTGTTATCACGGAAATAAATATTTTCGATGAGGCCGCCGCGATATGAATTTGTCTTGAAGCGCAGAACCTGCTGTAAGTTCACGCTGTCGAAATGGTTATCGTGCGCAAATACGTCATGAATACCGCCGGTGCATTCCGAGCCGCATGTAACTCCGCCGTGCCCATCCGCAAATACACAGTTCCTGATGATGATGTAGCCGCATGACTCTCCGCCGACTTTCCCGCGATTGTAGCCGTCCCTGTTCTTGCCGGACTTTATCGCTATGCAGTCATCGCCCGTACTGAATGAACAGCCCTCAATCACGACGAAATTACAGCTTTCAGGATTCACGCCGTCGTTGTTGTGCCCGTGAGAGTTGATTACGAGGTTGCGAACGAGAATATTTCTGCTCCTCAAAGGGTGAACTTCCCACATGGGCGAATTGATGATAGTTACTCCCTCAATCAGGATATTTTCGCACGCATAAGGCTCAATTGTGCATGGGCGGAGAAGTGAACGCAGAGGAGTAATATTTTTCGGTGTGCTGACGTATTCTACTTTCTCTATGTTGTCCCAATCGATTAACATTGTCGGTATTTTTTCGGGAAGAGGTGTCGTTCCGTCAGTAAGAAGCCGGGAAGTTACCGGGACAGCTTTATCGCTCCATTCCTTTACGAGTACATTAACGACTTCTGCCTGATTCGGGAAGCCGAACTCGCCGCGTTTCCATGCCTGCCAGTTATAGGGGTCAGCCTGCGGATTGAGCGTTCCTTTTCCTGTAAGTGCTATGTTCTTTGCGTGGAATGCTCGAATGGGAGAAGCATAATTGTACGTATCGTTGCCCTCGAAACTTGACAGTACCATCGGGTAATACTTGTTCGAGATGTTGCGCACAAAACGTAACTCTGTGCCTTCTTCAAGATACAAGTTGACGTTGCTCTTGAGTTCTATGGAGCCGGTGTAATATATCGTGGGCTTCTGTCCTTCAAGCGCAGGAACTATTACTCTTCCGCCGCCTGCACTGCTTGCGTCATCGATTGCCGCCTGAATAGCAGGTGTGTAGTCCCGGACTTTCTGAACGTTCCTTGTGTGTCCGTCTTTGCCGTCGCTGGTGAAAAATTCTTCTTCCATGTCGACAACAAGAGCCGCATACTTTTCACTGCTGATGCTGTAATCACGGTCGGGGAAAACCGGGACATTTGCTTTCACAGTGTCATCAATGAACTTGTATGTTTCGTTGTTCCAGAAATCTCCTGAAGCAAAAGCAGAGGATGCGAAAATACACACAGCCAACAGCAGACAAAAAATTTTTTTTGCCATGAACACATGACCTCCTGAATAAAATATTTTTGGAATGATGCAATTATATATTATTCCGGCTAATTTTTCAGGTTGTTCTAGTCAGCCGCCCATCTTGACGAGAAACTATCACGCGACATTTTCAGGCTGTTCCTGAAGTTGTCCATAACCTGTTTTACTGCAGGATTGAGCATCGACGCACGGAAATACTGCATGATTGCCGAACGAATTTCTTTCAGCGATGCCTTTGCCTTGATCCAGTTCGGAGGACTGAATACCCTGTTGTTTTGTGAAGCGTCAGAAGCAGCAAGCTCAAACGCCATATTCAGGCACTGACCCGCAATATCTATCACTGTATCAGCAAGCCCGGAATCATTCATGAGCTTCCATACTACAGAAGGTTCCGGGACCGCATCGGGCATGTTGTTAATCTCGCAGAACATAACAGACACAGCGTAAAAATGATGATACGGAGCATACGCCTTCATTGCAAGAAGAGTATCATTCAGTCCGAGCGGGTTGGAGTTCGCCGGATCCCATCTCTTATACACGGCCTTGTATATTTCTGAAAGCGCGTAAATATTTTCAGGGCTGTATTCACGGTGAAACAACTGCTCGAAATATTTATCGAAAATTTTGCTCTCACTATATGATATTGTCGGACGCTGTGAATGCCATGCTATTAGTTGTTTGCCCAGTGAAGTAAGTTCCGCAATGTGTGCCGTGTTGTATTGTGCCGTATCAACTTTCTCGCCGCGCTTTGTGATGAAGTAGCCGTCTGTGAAATAGTGTTCGTATGACTTTTTCATTGCGAGAACGTATTTGTCATTACTGCGCATATCACGAGCCTTCACTGCACTCTGTGAATTTGTTGATGTGCTGATTACGTCGGCGCGTCTGCTGTCTGCAATCTCGTAGAACCTGAACATAACGTACGAAACGCCAGCATTCTTAACGGCCTCGCTGCTGTTGTATATTGTCGTAAGGGACTGGCAGCCGTTCACCACATTAAGATCCTTCACGGTCATTATGCCGCCGTCAATGTCCAGTGATGAGCATATAGCCGTTATTCCGTTGTGCAGGAAGAAAAATTCTCCCGGATTATTCCTGATTGTGCGCGCTATGTCCTTGTTGACCTTGTTGCCCGACCCTAAAGACTGCCGGACGTTTTTGCGGAACAGTGAGCCGTCCCTTATGCCGGGAATCTTCAGGCAGTCCCTCAAAGTTACAGCCGCAATTACTGCCCTCGTTCCTGCTATGTTGATGTCGATATATTTTCCGTCTTCGAGCGTGAACTCATGATTGATGTACGGCCTGTTTGCATTGACTGCCTCATCATATCTTGCTTCAAGCGTATCTTTGTCGACAAGTACAAGTTCTGCATTGAGTGTCCTGCTTTCAGAAAGTTCTGCGCTGAAACGTTCAAAGTCTGCTTTTGCCGCATCAGTCAATCCTGAAGCAGTGATAAGCTCAAAGCATATTGTGTAGTCGTCATCGAGAGCATTCGATATTTCGTTAATCTTGGCCTTGAGTTTGTCGTTTGCGTTTTCCTGCAGGTGCTGAAGGTCTTTCATTTGAGTCCATGACGCAAGAACTTCCATCAACGGAGCAGAATCTATCTTGTCCGACGCGTAAAATTTCCCCTGAATGATATATACAGTTTCGTTCTGGTTGTTCACATAGACAGCGTCAATCTGTTTGTCGCCTGCTCCGTCGGTGATGCAGTTCCTGGCCTCGACAGTATCAAGCCCGTGAATGTTCCGCAAGTACCACGCAATGAATCTTTGTCCGTCGTTCGGGAAGTTCACCGTGTAATATTCCTGCGTAATGTCATGTTTCACTTTCTCGTAAATATTCATGATAACTCCTCCACTAATTTTTCAGGCTGTGAATCGGTGCAGGTATTCTTCCCCCGCGAGCAATGAACTTCTCACTCCCCGCCTCATTCACACGCATAACAGGAGCACTCCCCAGCAGGCCGCCGAACTCTACGCTGTCCCCGACATTTTTTCCCGGAGCAGGAATAACCCGCACCGCCGTAGTCTTCCCGTTCACGACACCGATGGCTGCCTCGTCCGCAATTATTGCCGAGATAGTTTCGGGTGATGTGTTTCCGGGTACTGCTATCATGTCAAGCCCAACAGAACATACGCACGTCATAGCCTCCAGCTTTTCGATGGTCAACCCGCCTCGTTCGACAGCCGCAATCATTCCCTCGTCCTCGCTGACCGGGATAAACGCCCCCGACAAACCTCCGACATGACCCGATGCCATTACGCCGCCCTTCTTCACAGCGTCATTCAGGAGAGCAAGTGCCGCCGTCGTCCCGTGAGTGCCGCAAATTTCGAGTCCCATCTCCTCAAGAATGCGCGCTACACTGTCGCCCTTTGCCGGTGTCGGAGCTAATGACAAGTCCACTATCCCGAAAGGAACACCGAGCCTCTCTGATGCCGCACGAGCTACTACCTGACCCATCCGCGTAATTCGGAACGCCGTACGCTTCACCGTCTCCGCAACAACATCAAAACTTTCACCGCGAACTTCCTGCAGTGCACGATGCACCACTCCAGGCCCCGACACCCGACTCCGTGAAACGCCCCCGCCATGAACGGATTATCCTCTACAGCATTCGCGAACACCACGAGTTTCGCACAGCCCAAGCCGTTCTTGTCCGCTGTGAGTTCTGCCGTACGCTTGATGATTCGTCCCATAAGCGCAACCGCATCCATGTTTATGCCCGCTCTCGTAGTTGCAACGTTGACGCTCGAACACACTAATTCTGTCTGCGATAACGTTTCGGGAATTGACGCTATGAGTTTTCGATCGCCCACAGTGAAGCCCTTGTGAACGAGTGCTGAATATCCACCGATAAAGTTCACTCCGCAGGTTTTCGCTGACTCGTCGAGTGCACGGCCTATTACCGCATAATCATCACCATCACACGAGGCCGCTACTTGTGCTATGGGTGTTACGGATATGCGCTTGTTGATGATGGGTATTCCGTATTCGCGTTCAATCTCTTCACCGACAGAAACAAGACGTGAGGCTTTACAGCATATTTTGTCGTAAATTTTCCGGGCGCATGTCTTTATGTCAGGGTGGGAGCAGTCATTGAGGGATATTCCGAGCGTTATTGTCCTGATGTCGAGATGCTGATGATCAATCATGTTGACCGTCTGCATTATGTCAGATATGTTCAGCATAATCTACACCCTGTGCATTGCCTCGAAAATATCTGCTCTCTGTATGTGTATGTTGAGCTGTTCGGACTCGCCGCGTTCGATTAAGGCCGTGCGTATCTCCTCAAATGTATGTGTTGATGTCGATGTGTCTACAAGAAGCGTCATCGTGAAAATTCCTTCCATTACTGTCTGGTTCAGGTCGAGAATATTCACTCCCATATCCGCAAGCAACGTACAAACGCCCGCGATAATTCCGACTCTGTCCTTTGTCGTTACGGTCATTATTGCCTTCATGATTTTTTGTTCGTTCTCCTTTGGGATTATTACGGCCTGAAAGTATATCACGTATGATATTCAGCATTCGAGGCCGATTTTTTACAGTCCCATTAGTGCCGGTATTGTTATCGTGAGCGCGGGAAAAGAAATTATTACCAACTATGAACGGCCATATCTTGCGGAAAATTTCCCCTATGGCTACATGTCCCAGTGCCGCAACAATATAATTACACGCTCCGACGGGAGGAGTGATTAGTGCTATCGTAACATTCAGTGTCATTACTACGCCGAACTGAAACGGATTAATCCCCGCACGTAAAGCAATCGGCGCAAATATCGGTGTGAGAAGTGTCAACACAGCAACTTCCTCCATGAACATACCGACGACGAAAATTATCGCACTCAATACTATCATCAGCAGCCACGAATTACTCATAAGGCCGGAATTTATGATTAGCGCGCTGAATGTCTGCGTAACTCTCTCGTACTTCAGGTACCACCCGACAACAGAAGCTGCTCCCATGATGAGAAATACTGCGCTGGTGTTGCGTATAGTTTCGTACAGTGAAAGGCACAACTTTTTGAGTGTCAGCTCACGGGTAACGAAAAAGCCCACGAACATGCAGTAGAGGCACGCCAACGCTCCCGATTCCGTCGGGGTAACGAAACCAGCAATGATACCGCCCATTATTATCAACGGTGCTATGAGCGCAAGAACAGAACGACGCAATATCGCCCATTTGTGTCTGCGGACTTCTTGAATGTCGGTAACGGGTACGTTGAATTTTCGTGAGTAGTGCCAGTTCATTATCATGTACGCGAGGCCAAGAACGAATCCCGGAACGATACCAGCCGCAAAGAGTCCGCCGATTGATGTATTCGTGAGTGAGGCGTAAATTATCATGAACACCGACGGAGGTATTATCGGGCCAATCATCGAACTCGCCGCAGTAATCCCCGCCGCATATGACACCGGGAAGCCCTCCTTCTGCATTGCCGGAATGAGTATAGCCCCTACTGCTGAAGCATCCGCCGCCGCGCTCCCGTTCACGCCCGCAAAGACTACGCTCCCGACAACATTAACGTAGCCCAAGCCCCCGCGAACACGACCAACTATGAGCCTGCTGAAGTCTATCAGTCTGTCGGTGAGGCCGGAACGATTCATGAGTGCTCCCGTGAGTATGAAGAACGGTAACGCCATCAGCGTAAAGCTGTCCATTCCCCCGTAGAACTGTTGAGGAATTACGCGGAGGAGTGTCAGGTTTCCCGTGCCGACTAACCCCAAAAGGCTCGTCATCAATAACGCCGCGTACAACGGAACGCCGATAATCATCATAAGAATGAACGCGAAAAATAATATTATGTCGTACATGTTTCACTTTTCCTGTAATACCTAGAGAAATAATGCCGCTTATCACGGACTGCCTGTTACTATTTGGGTAACGAAAAAAATATCACGCCGACGGGACAACTCACGGAATGTGAAGAAGTATTCACGCCGTACATGTTTCACTCAAAGAGTTTTGCTATCATCACAGCAAGAAACATCCCCGCACCGACCGGAACAGCCATCAACGGGACAGCTCGCGGGACATGAAGTGCCATTGTTCGCATAGTCCACCCGCCCATGACGTTCAGTGCGCCGTAATACACCAGCACTCCCAGCACGACAGCTTCAACAACGAACGCTACGAACGCACAGAATTTTTTTGCGGGAAGAGGGAGAACGTTCACGACGAAATCTATTGACATGTTGTCGCCCTCATAGAATGCCGCCGACGCTCCCATGAGCACGCACCACACGAGAGAAATTCGCGCAAGCTCCTCCGTCCATACGATGCCGCCGCCAGTCTGACGAGCAATTACTCCGGCAGTGATGTCTATGATGTTGATGATGAGAAAGACACACGAGATTACTCCGCTCGTGAACGCAATGAACTTAGCGGGCCTGTGCATTTGCTTTTTCCGCGTCCCTCAAAGCCATATCAAGCCATTGTGTATCTTCAAGCCTCTTCTTGAGCCACTCGATATATCCCGGCTGACCGATTGTGCGAAACTCGTTCATTTCGTCAGCATTCGGGGCGTAAATCTGCATTCCACGTTTGCGGCATTCCTCGACCTGTTCGGAGTCCTGGGCTTCTATGCGCGTGCGGGTGAGGGCGTTTGCTTCATGTGCTGATGAGGTTATTGCGGAGCGTTCGTCGTCCGTCAGGCTGTCGAATAAATCACCGTTGATGATTAAGAACTGGTCGCTGTACTGTATGTTCGCTAGGGTCATATACTTCTGCACTTCAGGCAGGCTCCCAAGCAGGACATAAAACGCCGGGTTCATCTGGCCGTCAACAACTCCCGTTTTCAGTGCCATGTAGAGTTCACCCCAGGGGATCGGTGTTCCTGTTGCGCCGAATGCGTTGAAGATTGCTATTTGTCCCTCGTCCATGCCGCGAAACTTGAGTCCCGCAAAATCTTTTGGGCTGTGAATCTCACGCTTTGAGTTCGTGAACGCAAGAAAGCCTCCCTCCTCGACAACCTCAACTAACACACAGCCGGTGCGCTCCCTGAATAACGCTTTGAGTTTCGTCATGTATTCGCTGGTGTCGAAAAATGTATGTGCTGACTCGTAGCTGTTGAACATGAACGGTATTGCTGAAGGGTATAATTCCGGGAGCACTGTGCCCATTGCGTTGAATGATGATATGTCTGCTACGGGCTGATTGAGTCCCGAACGCATAATCAGCTCCATTCTCTGCTCTTCAGAACCGAGCTGTTCGTCGGGGTAAATCTCGAACTTGATGCTGCCTTGTGTTTTTTCTGTTACGCGTTCCGTAAATTCCTTCACAAAGTAACTCTGTATGTTGACTTCCGGGTCTGCTGTACCCTGATGAGAAATCTTGATGACGGTATCAGCACACGCGGACGAACATAAAATGATGAGCGCAATGAATGACGCAAAAATTTTTCGTGCCATAAAGAAACCTCCTGCTGTTCATTGAGAATAATATTCAGCAAATTATATAATACATACAACGATACTTAACAGAAACGAGTGATTAATTGTGCTGCTTGATGAGGCATTATCATCTTTGGGCGTGAAAAAGTGCAGACGCTTCAACATGGAAAAAACTTCTACGTTCGAGGTCGTTGATGATGAGGATTTCTATTACCCTTCACGTGTGTCGTCATTACCAGGCGGCTGTGATGATTCAGAGTGCAAGTTCATACTTTTCTCCGCGCCAGGTGCCGTCGGAAAAACAGCTATGGCACGACACATAGCGAAAAATTACGGGGGCTTCTACTGGAACGTCGCAAAAACACGAGTAACTCAAGCCGTATTTGCCGGTGAACTTGCTCATGCTGTCGGTCTCACGGAAGGCAGCAGGTATACACAGTTCATTCACGACATGAATAACGGAGAAGCTCTCGTTGTGCTTGATGCGTTTGATGAAGCAGCTCTGATTTCCGGATATGATGGTGTGAGGGATTTCCTGCTCGAAATAGGCAGGGACGTTCTGAAAAATTCCGCGTCTCCTTCAGTAATACTAATGGCACGGACAGGAACAGCAGAATTTATCACAAAATTATGTTCGGAGTTCAGTATAGGGGTGAAAGAATATTCCATAGATTATTTTGATGAGGACGATGCCCCCAAATTCATAGAGGAGTATCTTATTTCACGCGGCATAAGAACAAACGCAGCACAAAAAAATTACGTAGAAAAATATCTTGACGAAATCAAAAACAAAATCAGGAATAATAATTCTGACGTGAGAACTTTTATCGGATATGCGCAAGTGTTAATGATATTGTCGAGGCGTTTCGAGACACTGTTCATGGAGAACAAACTGCCCAAAAATGTCAGCCTTCCCACAAGCACTAATGACAACGGCACGCTGATTTACGACATAATACAGGAGCTTCTGCGGCGCGAGGAAGGGAAACTTGAGAATTTCCGGGAGAGCATCAGGGAAAAATATTCGGAGCTTGGGCGTGAACATGTTGTCGATGACCTCTACACAGTGAAGGAACAATTGATACGTCTGCAATATTTCACGCTGCTGGAGGGGAATATAGCACTGAATGACTACAAGCCTTGCGAACTGCTCATGCCGGAAGAGCAGAGCCGATATGATGAGCTGCTGCATGAGTGGCTTCCGCAGCATGTGTTTCTGCGCGACAGAAAAATTATGCCGGTGTTCCGTGATTATCTTTTTGCGGAGGCACTGCTGGACTCTGAACTGTCGATGTTTGCCGACGAGTACCAGAGCGAACAGCCAGATCATGTATGGCTTCCTTCACGGGTATTCATGGAGTGCCTGAACAAAGAGAGAGTACATGATACTCACATACATTTTCTGAAGATGGCATATTTTTCTCAAGTTGTGTCGGGAGGGCAGGCATTCTGTGAGATTGAGCCGGAAGATGATGATAACCCGGACGCTGAATTACAGCTGATATTTACGGACAAAGATGAGCCGAAATTTTCCGTGAAAATCATCAAGGAAGAAGCCCTGCGACTTACCAGCCTGGAACACATTAATGTGAGTGTGAGCGGAGAAGTGATTTTGACATCATTGAGGCCGTTCATAGTGCGTCATGCTTCGATTGAGTGCGATAACCTGTTCTTTGATGCACCTGAAGTTGTATTTGAGACTTACGGCACGAACGAAGAGAACAGCATCATAGTGCACAACAGCATAAAAGGCAGGCCGGAAACAAAAATTACTGTCAGGGGAAAGCTGAAAGTTGATTTTCCTGACGGGGAACTTGAACACATGAAGCATAGATTTTACGAACTGGCCAGGAACAGATATTCATTTGACGGCTCTGAAGATGAAGCAGAAGATGACATCGAACAGTTCAAGTATGGCTTGAAGAAAGTGCTGGAACGCTTCAAGAAGGACAAATACAACGGCGATCCGGCCAAGAAAAGAGAATTAATTGATGCGCGTTGTCATACGGGAGTGAATGGCAGAGTTCTCGCGTTTCTGAAAGAGAATGAAATAATTTACGAGGCAGAAAATTATCTCTACAAGGTCAGCCAGGCAAGACTCAACAAAATGGGAATAAGCCGGGCAGCATACAAGCAGTCAGACTGCGGACAGATACAGCCTGCATACATGAAGTACAAAGAGTGGCTGAAACAAAACACGCTATAATTTTGCGTGATACAAAAAAATTTTTTCAGGAGGGATTATTTTGCAGCAGTTATACGCGACGTGGCGAATGAATTACATCGAGGCTCCCAAGCATGAAGGGTGTATATTCTGTGATTTCCCCGCAGAACACAAAGACGACGAACATTTTATCGTGCATAGAGGCGAGTCATGCTTTGTCATCATGAACTTGTACCCGTACAACCC
>CAJOED010000116.1:0-3860 GCA_905233335.1 uncultured Synergistales bacterium | reverse complement strand
AAGGTAATGCGTCCTGACGGCTTCAACATGGGCATAAATTTGGGGCAGACAGCAGGAGCAGGAGTTGCGGGACATCTTCACCGTCATATAGTGCCGCGCTGGAACGGAGATAATAACTTCATGCCGGTATTGAGTGAGACGCGTGTATTGTCGGACGCTATAGAAAACTCGTGGCGCAAGATAAAAGATGCATGGGACGAGTGCATATAGTGAGCCTGCACAGCCAGCAACATACGAGGAGAAAATAAAACGCTCGGTGTTCATAGCTAACGTTCAGGCGTGTCATGACGAGGAAGAAGCACGAGAATTTCTGACGCGCATATCCTCACAGCACCGGGACGCGACGCATAACTGCCGGGCGTACATCATCGGTGAGAACGAATACTTTTCGGATGACGGCGAACCTTCCGGGACAGCAGGACGACCCATACTCAACGCCATAAAGCGCGCTGGACTCGTGAATGTCATGGTGATAGTTACGAGGTATTTCGGGGGCGTGAAGCTCGGAGTCAGGGGGCTGATTGATGCTTACGGTGAAACTGCCGCAAAGGCTCTCGACTTGGCCGGGAAGGTTGAGCGGGTTATTACGTGCCGTGTGAGTGTTGCGTTCGGCTATGAGGCTGTCGGGACGGTTACGCGGCTGCTTGAGAGTGCCGGGGGGATTAATGCGTCGTGGGAGTACGGCGAGAGCGTGAGTGTTGCGTGTGATGTTCCCGTGAATGCGTATGAGGGGCTTGCGGGAGAACTTGATGAACTGACAGCACGAGGGATTATTGCGTCATGGGAGAAGACATCATGAACCTCACCATGCTCGGAACAGGCAACGCACTCGTAACAGAATGCTACAATACATGCTTCATGCTCGGCGATAATTTCCTCGTGGACTGCGGCGGCGGAAACGGCATACTTCACCAGCTCAAACACGCGGGCTTCTCCCTCACTGACATTCACGACGTATTTATCTCACACGCGCATATAGATCACATTCTCGGCGCAGTATGGGTAATACGAATTTCGGCACAGCTCATGAACAAGGGAAAATTTTCCGGCGACATCAATATATATTCTCACAATGAAGTAATCTCTCTGCTTGCTGACCTCGTGAAAAAATTACTCCTCCCATACCAGGCTGATTTTGTCGGACGGCGCATTCACCTTCACACAATCACCGACAACGAAACCCGAAACAACATAACGTTCTTTGACATTCACTCACAGCGGACAAAACAATACGGCTTCACTATGATTTATGACGGCGGGAAAAGATTAACCTTCTGCGGGGACGAGCCGTGCCATAAAGAATGTGAGCGTTATGTCCGGGACAGTGAGTGGCTTCTGCATGAGGCGTTCTGTCTGTACTCACAGAGAGATATATTTTCGCCGTACGAGAAGCATCATTCGACCGTGAAGGACGCCTGCGAACTTGCAGAAAGGCTGCACGTGAAAAACCTCCTGCTTTATCACACGGAAGATACGAACTTATCACGCCGCAAAGAACTTTACACGGACGAGGGGAAAAATTATTTTTCGGGCAATATATTCATTCCTTATGACATGGAGACACTGACGCTTTGAAGTATTCGAGGAATTTCGCCGCTGATTTCGAGAACACAGCCGACTTCTTCCACGCAAGCACTAAACCCGCGCGTATCTCCGGCATCAATGGTACGAACTTCAAGCCGCTGACACTCTCGACGTTCACGATACCGGCAATAGTGATGAGTATTCCGAGTCCCTCACGCACCATCACTGACGCATTGTACGCAAGATTATGTGTGCCGATGATGTCGAGTTCACTTACGGGGAAACCGAGCCAGTCGGAAAATTCTCCCTGTGATTTTGCCTGATGTGAGAAGAGCAGTTCACGTCCGCGCAGGTCTTCAGGGGTGATGTATTCTCTCACAGCAAGCTCATCATCACGCCGCACTACTACGCCCCATAAATCTTCGTCAGGGAGTGTCAAGCAGTCGTACTTGTTGAGGTTGACTTTTCCCACGAACAGCCCGAAATCTATTAGTCCCTTGTCGAGTTTCCCGGTAACGTCTTCTGCATCGCCGCTGATAATCCTGTAGCGTATTCCGGGAAAATCCCCGTGCAAGTCCCTCAATACCCGCCCGATGTGCCGAATGCCGGCTGTTTCTCCTGCTCCGATGTACACAGTGCCGGTTATGCCCGTGCCGGTGAGTTCCGCAAGCGTCTTCTCCTCAAGAGCAATAATTTCTTGAGCGCGGTCTTTGAGGAGCCGTCCTTCTTCTGTGAGTCTTATGCCGTAACTTTCCCGGACGTATAATTTGCGGCCAAGTTCACCCTCAAGCTGTGCTATCTGTCGTGAGAGAGTCGGCTGTGTGATGTGAAGTTTCTGTGCGGCGCGTGTTATGCTCTCCTCATTCGCTACCTCTAGAAAGTAGTGCAGCAGCCTCAATTCCATTTGCGTTGTTCCTCCCTTCATGTGTGCGTTGTGTTATGAGTGAGTGTCCCCTTCCGTGTGAAGATTGACACCCGGTGCAGTACGTCGACCCTCACGATGTGCCCCGTGAACGTAGAAGCTCTCGTCATGCGTCCGTAACCGCAAAAACCCTATGTTATGTTCATACATGAATAACTTTCTGCACATTATAAGCATTAGACAATTTCACGGCAACCGGCGATAATTCACGCACACAAAAAATTTTCAGGAGGATTATTGAGTTATGTTGAAGATAATAACGGCGGCACTAATACTTTCCTGCATGACATCATTTGCATTTGCGGCAGACATCGAGGACTTCACGGAAGACACCCGCGTGTTCAAGATTTACCCGGAAATCACGACAAAGAAAGCTCACTTTCACAACAAGTTCGGAATAGACCTCACAGGCGATCTCTATCTCCCGAAAGATTTTGACTCGGCGAAAAAATATTCTGCAATTGCGGTTGCGGGGCCTTTCGGAGCAGTGAAGGAACAAGTCTCCGGGCTGTACGCTCAAGAAATGGCGAAGGCAGGTTACGTTGCTCTTGCGTTCGATCCGTCATTCACAGGGGAAAGCGGCGGAGCTGTGCGTTATGTTGCTGACCCGTCAATCAACACAGAAGATTTTTCTGCGGCGGTTGATTTTCTTGTTACGCGTGATTTCGTCGACCCGGAGAAAGTCGGCATCATCGGCGTATGCGGCTGGGGCGGCATCGGACTCAATGCGGCGGCGGCTGACACTCGCATAAAAGCTACAGTATCATCAACAATGTACAACATGTCGAGGGTTGCGGCGAACGGATACTTTGACGCTGACGACAACGAACAGGCACGCTACAACGCACGGAAAGCCATGAACGAACAGCGCACAGCGGACTACAAAGCCGGGACTTACGCAAGGGCAGGAGGAGTTGTTGACCCGTTGCCGGAAGACGCGCCTCAATTCGTGAAGGACTATTACGCGTACTACAAGACACCTCGCGGCTATCACAAAAATTCAGTGAACTCAAACGAGGGCTGGACGGTAACTTCAGGGCTTGCGCTGGTGAATATGCCGATGCTGACGTTCGTCGAGGAGATACGTTCGCCGGTATTGATCGTTCACGGGGAAAAAGCTCATTCGCGCTACATGGGCGAGGACACGTTCAAGCGTCTCAAGGGCGACAACAAAGAGCTGGTGATTGTGCCGGGTGCTTCCCACTGTGATTTGTACGACAACATGGAGAAGATACCGTTCGAGAAAATCGTATCATTCATGAACACGTACCTGAAATAACAAACGATAACGCTCAGGGGGGGAGTCATTGAGGCTCCCTCTTTTTTTGTGTTGTATACTTTCACGAGAGAGCGATACAGAAAGAGTGAGGGCAGTGAATAAACAGAACGAACAGCATACATTCGACTTTGAGCC
>CAJOED010000115.1:3768-8750 GCA_905233335.1 uncultured Synergistales bacterium | reverse complement strand
CTTTATAAGAACAGAAGATTTTGTGAATATCGGAATGTTTGACGAAAATATTTTCCTGTACTGCGAGGAATTTATACTTGCAAGCAAACTTGAGGACATCGGCAGAAAAACAGGGATTACGAAAGAAGCCTCATTCGTTCATAACCACATACATCCAAGTACTGAACTCGGAAGGCTTGAAAGCTCAATGAAGGAAAGTATACGTACAAGCATATCGAACATCTATTACTTCGAGCACTACGTAACAGGCAATAAACTTCTGCAAGTGCTCTACGGGCTTCTGGAATATTTGCAGATAGCGAAAATTTATGCGTTATACAATGTAAAGAAATTACGTTACTACGTCAGAAAATATTTCACGGTCTCAAAGGCCAGGCGGTGAAGATAGTATAACTTACTCATGCCGTACTTCTTGTAGATGCCGTAAATCTCATCGAGTCTCTTCCTGGCCTCGCGCAAACTTTTCTTTGTGCTCATTCCCCCGAAAGTGAAGTTGCTGATGACTTTATCGAGGGGAATTATTTTTTTTCCGTCAAGATATACATGCGTCGCGAAATCAAAATCATCATGAGAGTTCGTCAGCGGGTATGGGTATTCAAGCAGCGTCTCACGTGAAGCAAATGCTGCCGGGTGGCACCAGTGAGAAGTCGTCCATAGAAGTCCGCGTTTTGCGTGCTTGACGAAATTCCCCGACCTCGTAATCACCCGTACGCTTCCCCATGCGAGTGCGTAGTGTTCACGTTCATAGAGTTCTGCCATCGTAGCTGCAGCGTCCGGCTCATACCAGTCGTCAGCGTTGATCTGTCCGACAATTTCACCGTGTGCAAGCCCTGCGCCCTTGTTGAGAGCGTCATACATGCCCCGGTCAGGCTCGGAGATTACCCGCATGTTTCGTCCCGGCCTCGCGTTGAACTCGTCGACATATGAGCGCGCTGTCTGTGCGGTGCCGTCCGTCGATGCTCCGTCGATAACAATATACTCTATGTTGCTGTGTGTCTGGGCAATTACTGACTTGATTGTACGTGCGATTGTTTGTTCAGCGTTGTATGACACTGTTAATATTGTTACTGGTATGTTATTTATGTTCCTCACCCCTTACGGCGATTATAGCACGCGGAAATATTATTACTGGCAATATCTCTCACTCCCCGCAAAAAATTCTTGTTTCGCCTCGCTATATCTCCTGCAATTGTTACTGTTCTCTCTCATGATCCATCATATAGTTCTTGTGATTATAGCCGACATGTTATTAATTTCCCTCACACACTCACAAAAAATTCTTGCCTCTACCTTGCGATTGTTGCTGACACGCTGTTAATCTCTCCTGCCTCTTACAAGCAATCATGACACGCAAAAATTTTTTCCCACTGTTGACATTTTTTTTTCTCTCTGCTAATCTTATCGGCGTTTTATTTTTGTTGGCACTCATTAATACAGACTGCTAAAAACATAAACAGGAGGTGAGCAGAAATGACAGAAAGACAGTTGAGCATAATTCTCGCGGTGGTGTATGAGTACATCAAGACAGGAGAGCCTGCCGGATCCCGCACAATCGTCAAGAAATACATCAAGGGACTCAGCCCCGCAACAATCCGCAACGAGATGGCCGACCTTGAAGAGATGGGCTACTTCTACCAGCCGCACGCCTCATCAGGACGACTCCCGACAGCCAGGGCTTACCGTGTGTACGTCGACTCCGTAACATCACGCGCACGACATCACGCACAAAGCGCAGACATACGCCGGGAAATTCTCGGAAGCAGGAGCGGCATCGAGGAACTGCTCAATCACGTAACTCACCTCATGGCAAGACTGACGAATTGCGTTGCTGTTGCGGCCGTACCCACGCTCGATAATGCAGAGATACAGCACATAGACATGATACAGATGGGCGGCAATAATATTCTTGCGCTGATTGTCCTGAAGGGCGGACTCGTACATCATTCACAGTTCAACCTGCCTTATGACATCGAGCCGGGAATGCTTGAGGAATTGAGCCGGAGAATTAACACGGTGGCTTGCGGTCATTCGTGGAATGAAGTGCGCAGTGTCCTCTATCAGTATGTGTTTTCGGGGCTTGAGGCCGCAGAAAATTCATGCCGGGACGCAATAAAGGAACTCGATAAATTTCTCACGGAACAGAACTACAAGTTTTACAGTTCGGGAGCACGGCAGATTTTGGGACTTCCACATTTCCAGGCATTATCACGTTTGCAGGCGGTGTTGAATTTGTTAGAGCAGGAAAAACCCCTCGCACACATGATAGAGAAATGCGGACAAAGCAAAGCCCTCAAAATTTCGCTCGGTGAGGAGAACGAAACAGAAGGCATGGAGGATAACGCAATGATATTAATTCCTGCCAGGCCAAGACAGCAGAAAGCAGTACTGGGACTAATAGGGCCTTTGAGAATGGATTATGAGCGCGCTATTAATGTTCTTGAGAGTGTAGCGCAGGTACTAGATGAGGATTCTGGGAGGTGATTTACTTGGAGCAGGAAGAAAAAGCCGATGAGCTTGAACAGGAAGAAGGCAAAGAATCACAGCCGGATTATGAAGCAAAGATACAGGAGCTTGAACATGATTTAGCGGTGTGCAGGGCTGACGCATACAACTTCCGGCAGCGTACAATCAAAGAACGGCAGGACACCCGGAAGCGTGCGCAGGAAGAAGTGATAATCGCGATACTGCCAGTTCTCGACAACCTCGACAGGGCACTGGAAGCCGCTCACACGGAAGACCCGAAAGGCATCATCACGGGCGTAGAAATGGTACAGCGGCAGTTCTTGGGAGTGCTTGAGGGACTCGGTGTCAGCGTCATCAAGTCGGAAGGTGAGAAGTTCGACCCGGCACTGCATGACGCATCAGGAACAGAAAATATTTCTGACCCCGAACAGGACGGAAAAATCATCACCGAACGCCTGAAGGGTTATCGCACAAAAGACAGGGTATTACGCCCGGCACAAGTAACAGTAGGAAAATATGAGGAGGAAAAATAACAATGGCTAAAGTAGTTGGTATAGATTTAGGGACGACAAATTCATGCATAGCAGTTCAGGAAGGCGACCAGACGACAATAATCCCGAATAACGAGGGAGCACGCACGACACCTTCAGTAGTGGCATTCACGAAGGACGGCGAGAGGTTGGTGGGACAGCTCGCGAAACGTCAGGCAATCGTGAACGCTGACAGAACGATAATGTCAATCAAGCGCGAAATGGGCACAGATTACCGCGTGAACATCGACGGCAAAAAGTACACGCCGCAGGAAATCAGCGCAATGATTCTACAGAAGCTCAAGAGGGACGCGGAAGATTATCTCGGCGAACCTGTAACCCAAGCAGTAATTACTGTTCCGGCATATTTTACGGACGCACAGAGGCAGGCTACGAAGGACGCGGGGACAATCGCTGGGCTTGAAGTTCTGCGCATCATCAATGAACCGACAGCAGCATGTCTTGCTTACGGCGAAAACAAGAAGGACGAGCACAGAATATTAGTGTTTGACTTGGGCGGCGGAACGTTCGACGTGTCTATTCTTGATGTCGGCGAGGGAGTTTTTGAGGTTCTTGCTACGGCGGGCGATAACAGGCTCGGCGGTGATGACTGGGACAACAGAATAGTAGAGTGGATCGTTGACGGCTTCAAGAAGGCGGAGGGCATTGATTTACGCAATGACAGTATGGCTATGCAGAGATTGCGTGAGGCGGCAGAGAAGGCGAAAATCGAACTCTCGAACATGACCGAAACGACAATATCGCTTCCGTTCATTACGGCAAACCAGGCGGGACCGAAACACCTCGAAATGAAATTAACGCGCGCAAAGTTCGAGGAGATGACCGCTGACCTTCTCGACAGAACGATAAAGCCGACACAGAGAGCTTTGCAGGATTCGGGACTTAGTGCGTCGGAAGTGGACAAAATATTACTCGTTGGCGGCTCTACGCGTATGCCGATGGTGCAGAAAAAAATCGTCGACCTTCTCGGCAAAGAACCAACAAAAGGCATTAACCCCGACGAATGTGTTGCGGCAGGTGCGGCAATTCAGGGAGCAATCCTCAAAGGGGATCACAAAGATATAGTGCTCGTTGATGTTACGCCGTTGACGTTGGGCATTGAGACTCTTGGCGGAGTCATGACGAAAATGATCGAGCGCAATACGGCAATCCCGGCACAGGCAAGCCAGGTATTTACGACAGCAGCAGACAATCAGCCGCAGGTAGAAATTGCAGTGTTTCAGGGAGAACGCCCGATGGCGCAGGACAACGTGAGGCTCGGACAGTTCACGCTCGACGGAATAGCCCCGGCACCGCGCGGAATACCTCAAATAGAAGTAACGTTCAACATCGACACGAACGGAATACTGAACGTTTCGGCAAAGGACAAGGGAACGGGCAAGGAACAGAAAATCACGATACAGTCCTCGAACTTGTCGAAAGATGACATAGAGCGCATGAAGAGAGATGCAGAAGATCACGCCGCTGATGACGAGAAGAAACGCAATGCCGCAGAGACCCGCAATGAGGCAGACGGAGCTATATTCAGTGCCGAAAAGCTCATGAGGGACTTGGGCGACAAGATGACACCTGATGAGAAAGGCCGCGTGAACTCAAAGATTGACGCACTCAAGAAAGCAATTGACAGCAATGATGAGTCCGGCATGAAGTCGGGAAAAGATGACCTCACGAGAACGCTTCAGGAGTTCGGCGCAAGGCTGTATCAGAACGCAGGAGCAGGAGCTAATCCGGGTGCAGGGAGTACGGGGAGTTCCGGCGGCAGTGATGGTGATACGGTAGACGCGGAGTTCAGCGACAAGAATTAGTGAGTAGAGATAATTATTCCCCGGTCGTGTTGGCCGGGGAGTTTTTTTTGTGTGTGAGCGTTATTCGTCCTCTTTGTAGTCGTCCTGCTCGTTATTGCTGACATCATCAACTTTGGCCAAGTTCAGACGCGTAATTCTGTGTTCCTCAAGAGCTTCTACCTTT
>CAJOED010000115.1:0-3763 GCA_905233335.1 uncultured Synergistales bacterium | reverse complement strand
ATCAAGCACATCAGGATTCGCCGCAATCACCGATGCTACTATATCGCCCAGCGCATTCCCGGCAATCCCGCCTTCAGTTATGCCCAGTGCCTTCACAGCATCATCAATCCCGGAATTATTCGCGCACATGTAGTCGAATACTTCTTTGCCCTGAGTCGTCGACAACTTGCCCTCATCAACACGACCAACAAGCACCGCAAGCACTTCCGGCGAAATCGTGAAGTCCGAAATCTTCTGCCCGCGCTCATTCAGCACACGCAGTACTTCAGTACGCACCCAGTTAGCCGCCCTCACAGGAGCAGCACCAGCATTCACGCAAGACTCAAAATACGCCGCCAAGTTCTTATCGTCCGTTATGACTTCTGCAACCTCACGAGGGATATTCATATCGTTCACATAGCGATTTGCTTTCACGTCGGGCATTTCGGGCATCATAGCCGTAACTTTGTCGATCCATTCCTGATTCACGATGAGCGGAGGCAGATCCGGCTCCACTATGAACTTCCTGTAGAACTCCTTAACCCGTGAAGCAGTCGTTACTCCTTTTGCGTCGTTCCAGTGCCGGGTCTCCTGCAACACTTCACCGCCCGCAAGCAATATTTTTTTCTGTCGCTTTATCTCGAACTCTATCGCACGTTCAAGCGCACGAAATGAGTTCATGTTCTTCACTTCAACTTTTCGTCCCCAGCGGCCGTCAGAACACTTCAGCGAAACATTAGCGTCAAACCTCATCATGCCTTTATCGAGATCCGCATCACTAGCTCCCGCATAACGTACCCTTCTCTGCAAGTTCATTGCGTACTCGACAGCTTCTGCTGACGACGATATATCCGGCTCACTCACGATTTCACCTAAAGGCATTCCGGCTCTGTTGTAGTCCACGTATGATGTTGCTGCTCCCTCAAGACGACCGTCCGAAGCACTATGATGCATTGCGGCAGCGTCCTCCTCAAGATGCAGATGATTTACGCGGATTTTCTTGAGGTTTCCGTTTGCGTCGTGAACTTCTATGTATCCGTCAGCTACTACGGGCAAATCACACTGGCTTATCTGGTGTCCTTTGGGCAGGTCAGGGTAGAAATACGATTTTCGGAAAAACAGCGAGCGAGGCTGTACCGTGCAATTGAGAGCCATCCCCGCAAGCATTCCTTTTTCTACAACGTTGTGATTGAGTCTCGGCAACGAACCGGGAAGTCCCATACACACCGGGCAGATGTTCGTGTTGGCGGGCGCGTCTGTGTTCGTTGAGCATGAACAGAATATCTTTGTGTCCGTCTTCAAGCGTATGTGTATCTCTATTCCTATTACGGGCGTAAATTCAAGTTCCGGCATGTTATTTCACTCCTCCATTCGCAATTTTCGGACTCCCTGTATGACGTTCAATGACTGCTCCGGCGTTCAGTATTTCGGGATCGCTCCATCTTGGCCCTATCAACTGCAAACCCACCGGCATATCTCCCGCATACCCCGTAAAGAATGACAGTCCCGGAAGTCCGGCCAAGTTCACCGGGAGCGTGTATAGATCCGTCTCGTAACCTTTCATTTCGTCGTCGTCAACCTCACCGATTTTTCCCGGCAATGAAGGCGTTACGGGCTGAAGTATGAAGTCGCATTCACCGAACGCACGCGAAAATTCCTGCGCTATCAGTGTACGTACTTTTGTTGCGGCTACGTAATACTCATCACATCTTGCTGGTTCCGTGAGGCATGTACCGGCGATAATGCGCGATTTCACCTCTGCACCGAACCCGTAAGAACGCACCCGCTCGAACATCTCTTTGACCCCTGCCGCGTCCGTAACAGTATAGCCGTAACGCACACCGTCATAACGCTCCAGATTCGTATGTGCCTCGCTCATTGCCAGCGCGTAATAGCACGCAACAGCATAACGGGCTACCACCGGCAATGACACCTCAACGATAATTGCGCCCTCGTCCTCGAGAATTTTGCGCGTCCTCGTCATGGCTTCTGCTATGGGTGCGTCGAGCGTGAACGACTGAAACTCTTTCACGAGTGCTATACGTTTGCCCTTAATGCTGGGGTTGTCGTTGCTGGTGAAGTCAGGAGCTTTTCCCCTGAAACAGCTTGAGTCCATCGGGTCATATTGTCCGATTACCGACATGATTATCTGCAGGTCTCTCACTGTCCGCGCAAATGGCCCAATCTGATCCAGTGATGAGCCGTACGATATGAGGCCGTATCTGCTGACCATTCCGTAAGTGGGCTTGAAGCCGTAAACACCGCAATAGCTCGCAGGCTGACGGATTGAGCCTCCAGTATCAGAGCCAAGCGCAAACGGTACGTACCCAGCACTGACTGCAGCAGCACTTCCGCCGGAACTCCCGCCCGGGACTCTCGTGATGTCGTTCGGGTTGTGTGTCGGGCCGAATGCAGAGTTTCCGCACGTGTTGCCCATCGCGAACTCGTCCATGTTGACCTTGCCCATAAGGACTGCTCCTGCCTCGTGAAGATACTTCCATGCTGTAGCGTCATATGGAGGCCGCCAGTTTCCCAAAATTTTGCTCGCTGCTGTCGTACGTATTCCCTTTGTGCAGAGATTGTCTTTGAGGACGGTCGGAATACCAGCGAGTTTTCCCTCTTTATGTTCGGGCATTGCGTCATCAGTGCGTGTTATGAAGGCGTGTATGTTCTGTTCGCAAGCGTCGATTCTTTTTTTGCAGGACGTGAATATCTCGGAAGGCGAAAACTTTTTCTCCTCCAGCCCCTTCATGAGGTGATATAAATCAAGTTCGTAAAGTTCCATGTGATAATTATTCCTCCATTATGCGCGGCACTTTGAAGTATGAGCCGTCAATGTGTTCGCTCTCGTCGAAAATTCCCTGCGTGTTGGTGAAGGCTATCACTTTGTCTTCACGCAATGGACATTCGAGGGCTTCGGCAAAACTGAATGGCTCTACGTCTTTGAGGTCAAGTTCGCGGAAACGGTCGAGCATGTCAAGGAAATTATTGATGTACCGCACAGCTCCGGCTAATTCCTGTTCGTTAAGGACGAGCCGGGACTCTAATGCGATCTCATTCACTTGTTCGCTTGTAAGTTTCAAGATTGAGTAACGCTCCTTATTGTGAAGTGTGAAAAAATTTTTCCCGCCTATTATATCAGCGTAAGAGATACTGAAATATTCCGTTCTCCATGTCAGCAATATTGTATGTAGTTTCAAGAGCGTTGAATGTTTCCATGAGATTATGTTTTGCGCCCGACCAGCCTTTACCGTCAGTAATCCATACGAACGAAAAGCCCTCGATGTTTCGTGCCTCTTCCGCTAATTTCTTGTAGCTTCTGGCTGTCTCGTTGAGTTTTGAGCCTCCGTCGGTGTAGAAGTTCGTCTCTATCGCGTAAACACAGCAGGGAGTAATCACGGCAAAATCCCAGCGTTTGTTCGGGGCAAAGTCTGCGGGAAGGGAGATGTGCTGTCGTAGTTCTTGGGTAGTAGTTTCTCGTGCGTAGGGGAGGCCGGTCTTCCTGATGTAGCTTTCTACGAGGCGTTCCATCTGGCATTTTGTATCTTCTCTTTCCTCGCAAGCATACAAGCCAGCTTCAATTCCCATAACGTAATCATACAAACAGCAGGTTGTGTTATCTCTCAGCAAGTCAAAAAGCCCGGTCTTGCGCATGAAGTAAGCGTACTGTTCTGGAGTCTGTGTCATCTTGTCGAAACGATTAATTTTGAACCGAAACTGAAGAACGTTTCACTATCAGTGATACATGACCAATTTCAGCATAATAAAATGGCTCAATAGTCTA
>CAJOED010000114.1 GCA_905233335.1 uncultured Synergistales bacterium | reverse complement strand
ACTTAGCTTAGAGGGCGCAAAATGGCGGAGCTTCTATATATGGGAGGTAGCAGAGATACTTTCGGGACGCGACATTTACGACGACGAGAGAGTTTCGGGCTTCACTCCCTATATAGGGTCTTCCGCAATGAACAACGGAGTAACGCATTTCGTGAGCAACGACAACGACAGTAAAGAGGCCGGGTGCATTTCTGTAAACCGCAACGGTTCTGTAGGGTATGCGTTCTACCACCCGTATGAAGCTCTGTACTCGAACGACTGCAGGAAGTTACGACCGAGAGAAGCGGACAATTACGCGGCACAATTCATAGCGGCACAAGTAACACAACAGCGCGGAAAATACAATTACGGGTACAAGATGGGAACGGGAAGACTCATGCGTCAGATGATACAGCTTCCGGCAGACGAAAACGATAACCCCGACTACGAGTTCATGAGCGAATACACGAGGGGCATAGCGTACGAGAAAGATCTTCTTGCTCTATGGTACTTCTCACAGAAACTATAAGGCCGGGCATAACACCCGGTCTACGCTCCTGCAATGTTCATAACACGGCTCGCAACCGCAAAATACATCGTCAGGCTTCCCGCATCAACTATCGTCGTAACAATCGGTGCCGCCATCAATGCCGGGTCGAAACCTACAGACTTGGCCAGCAGCGGAAGCATTCCTCCGACAGTCTGCGCAAAAATCACCGTCGCAAAGAGGCTTATTCCCACCGTGAGAGACAGCAGAAAATCACCGCTCATTGCGTACTTGTAGAAGAAGTTCACGACAGCAAGACCGCCCCCGACAAGAAGACTTACCCGGATCTCCTTGAACAGCACGGTGAGAGCATCACGGAGTTTCAGTTCACCGACAGCTATGCCGCGAATTACGAGCGTAGATGATTGTGAGCCTGCATTGCCGCCCGTGTCCATCAGCATGGGAATAGCCGCAATAAGTGTCGGGAGTGCCGCAAATACTGACTGGTAGTGCGTGAGAATTGCCCCTGAAAGTGTCGCCGAAATCATCAAAACCATGAGCCATATTACGCGCTTGCGGGCGAGTTCACCGACGCTCATAGACAAATACGGCTCGTCCATCGGGAGCATTGCCGCCATCTTGTGAAAATCTTCTGTGCTTTCTTCCTCTAAGACCTCCATAGCATCATCAACCGTAACAATTCCGACGAGATGATTTTGCGAATCAACAACGGGTATAGCCATAAAGTCATACTTCTGGAATAGCTCCGTAACTTTTTCGCGGTCATCGTTGGTGTTGACGGATATTAAGTTGGTGTCGGTCATGATGTCCCCGATTTTGTCGGCGTACTGTGATAATAACATCGTGCGCACCGTTACTACTCCTATCAGTATGCCTTTGGGATCTATCACGTAGCAGGTGTAGAGAGTTTCTTTGTCCGTGCCGACTTCCCTAATGTGCCTGAAAGACTCTTCTACGTTCATGTCGGGCGTGAGGGAAATATATTCTGTCGTCATTATGCTTCCGGCGGAGTCTTCCTGGTACTGTAAGAGCTGGTTTACTCCCCGGCGTGTTTCGGGACTTGCACTCTCAAGAATGCGTTTGACGACATCAGCAGGGAGTTCTTCTGCCAGGTCAGCGGCATCATCAAGATAAAGTTCGTCAACGATGCGGCCAAGTTCGGGAGCTGTGAGCTGTGAGACGAGAGCTTCTTTTGTGTCGGGTATCAAGTGCGCGAAAACTTCTGCGGCTATATCCTTGCGCAATGCCCGGAACAAAATCACTCGTCCTTCCGGTTCAAGTTCCTCTACGATGTCAGCGATGTCAGCGGCGTTCATGTCGTCGGTTATGGCTCGTAATTCTCGTATATTTTTTGAGTCGATTAATGCTTTGATGTTTTCCGGCATGGATTGCACCTCCTGAAAAGTTATTACAGAATTTTATCACGGGCAAAAAAATAGGGGGCGTATTATTTTCTCTAGTAGTGCTTTGATGTTTCCCGTTATAGGTTGCGCTTCCTAAAAAGTTATTTTACGGGCAAAAAAAATAGGGGGTGTGTTATTTTCTCTCGTTGTTATTGATATTTTTTGAGGCGGCTAGTGCTTTGATGTTTTCCATGATGGGTTGTGCTCCTGAAAATATTTTGCGGGCAAAAAAAGGGGATTGTTATTTCTTATCGTTTTTTTGAGGCGGCTAGTGCTTGAATGTTTCCCGTTATAGGTTGCACCTCCTGAAAAGTTATTTTACGGGCAAAAAAAATAGGGGGTGTGTTATTCCCCCTCGTCGTCATTCTCCGTTGTCAGAAAATCATCCGGCGGCTGTATCGTGAGTGCACTTTGTCGCAGAACTATAAATGCTTCTCCCGTCGTAAATGTTTTCACGTTGCCTTGTACGTTCGTGTTTCCGTCGAGCTTTGATTTCGCGAGGCTGTCGGGCGTGATGATTTTTGCGGCGTAATATCCGTTTCTCCCGAATCGTCTGTTTCCCGGCCGTCTGTCAGCGTTGAACTTCCACCCTTCCGGCACAAACACTTGAAGCCCCTGCGGAGCACCGGCAACCCTGAAAGTTTTTGCGTCGGTTTCGGTTGCGGTGAGTTTCGTGAGCCTGTTGTTTCTCCTGTTGTGAAGTACGGTGAAGATGATGATGTTCTTGTCTGTCTTCACGTCCCGGGACAATTCCCACGCGATAACCTGACATGAAGCGTTCTGGTGCCAGCCGTGAATATTGTCGGGGTCAATCTCTGAAACGTCCTGTATTTTTGCTTCAAGCTCATCGATTTCGTCTTCACTGTCAGAAACTTTTTGTTCTGCCGCGTCTACTCTGTCAATATCCGCTGACAATTCGCGCGTTCTCTGTGCCTCAAGTTTATCTATTTGGGCTTCAATCTGTTCTATCTGCTGTTCGAGCTGCTCAATCTGTTTTTCGAGTGCTTCTACCTGCTTGTCGTATTTCTCGTCGATGCTGTCCTCTCTGCTCTCTGTGTTCGTGAGCTGAAGCTCAATATTTGCGTGCTCGTTCCTTTTGTGGCTCAAAGCAAACACAGCGTCTTCAAGCTCATCCGCCCAAGCGCAACCCGTCAACAAAAACAGCATAACGATAACTATAAACTTACGCAACAAAATCATGCTCCTTCTTCATGTAACCGATAAGATACAAACTCCCGCACACAATCACAGCATTACAGCCGTCATTCAGTGCTCTGTTCACTGCCTCAATGGGAACATCGACACCGACCGGCGAATTGTCCCATGTGAATTTTCCTGCTTCCCGTAAAAGCTCGTCAGGTTTTGCGGCTCTGTCCATTCCCGGAACAGTCGTAAGATACAGTGCTGGTTTCAGGTGTGTATTGAGGAGTTCGAGACAGCCAGAAAAATTTTTGTCCCTCATTGCCGCATATATCACCGCAAATTTTTTCTCCGGCCATAATTCCCGGACACTTGCGCACAACTTTTTCACTCCGTCGTAATTATGTCCGCCGTCAAGAACGATTAACGGTTCGCGCGAAACAACCTCAAGTCTTCCCGGCCATTTCGCATTAAGCATTCCGGCAAGTATGGAGTCTTCCGTGATTTTCGGGAACTCACGCATTACGCACGACACAGCCGACAAAGCCAGCGCGGCATTGCTGACCTGGTAGCGGCCTATTAAGCCAGTGTGCACATCATGAAGCCCAAGCCCTTTTTCGGAATACAGCGGGTTTGCATTACTGACATGTACACCGTCGACTAATCCCGTATGCGGTGCTGTGCTCCCTGCCTGTGTGCTGTCGATTGATCCCGTGTGCACATCATGAAGCCCAAGCCCACCTGCGCGAAAACAGAACGCATTACCTTCCGGCGAAACTCTCACGTTCTCCACTCTTGCGCATTCACTCACTACGAACGGAAGAGCTTTTTTCTCCCTGCACACTTCCCGGAACATCGGCACTAACGACTCATCGACTCCCGAAAAGCACGCAGGAACTCCTGACTTCACGACGGCGAATTTTTCCCCTGCAATGCTATCAAGCGTAGAGCCGAGATATTCTGTATGGTCTATCGATATTGACGCGATAACAGAACACGCACACCGGCCAAGTACATTCGTAGCGTCGAACTTTCCGCCGAGTCCCGCCTCAATAATTCCGACCTCGATATTTTCGCGCCTCATCAGAACGAACGCCGTAGCTGTCAGAAGCTCAAAGTATGAGGGCAGTTCTTCACCGTCAACCATCACACTCACAACATCATGAGCGGCCTCAATCCATTTTTCCGGGCTTAGGGCTTCACCGTCAACTAGTAATCTTTCTCCCGGGCTGGCGAGATGAGGACTCGAATAAAACCCGGTGCGATAACCTGACGCGCTGAACACCGACGACAAAAATGCTCCTGTTGAACCTTTGCCGTTTGTGCCCACGATATGAAGCGACCTGAAAGAATTTTGCGGATTGCCTAGTCTGTCAAGCAGTCGTGTAATTCTCTCAAGTCCCGGAATGATTTTATTTGTTGAGTGTGCGTAAAAAATATTTTCGAGTGTGTCAAAGTCTTTCATTTACTTTTTGGCGGGGGGAAACGCAAAACTGCTCTTAAAGCCCAGCTTCTTCATTGCGTTCACGATTTTCTCCGCTGATTTCTTGTCCGCTCCTCCACTGTATACCCAAACTTTTACGTGTTTCGACGCTGGATTCTGATACACTTCAGCTTTGTAGCCAGCCTTCTTGATTTTCTTTGCGGCCTCCTGAGCTGCTGCCTTTGTCCCATATGCCCCGACCTGTATCCGCCACTGTTTGTTCGTCGGGAGCGGTGCTGCTTTTTGGGGTGCTGCTTGCTTTGCTGGAGCGGGTTTCGGTGCTGGTGCAGTAACTTTTGCGGGCTGTGGCTTCGGTGTTTCCGCAACAACTGGTACTGACGCTACGGGCGGTGCGGCTTCCTGCATTGCTAATACCGGCTCTGACGTTTCCGGCTCTGTCTGTACTGTCGGCTGTGCTGTTACTGGCGGAGTGGCTTTCTGTTCCTGTTCCTTTTCGCGTTCGGCGATAAGTGCGGGTGCGTCGGCGTATGCTCTCGTT
>CAJOED010000113.1 GCA_905233335.1 uncultured Synergistales bacterium | reverse complement strand
TCAGCACGAAACACTACCCATAACACCACGACGCAGAAGAACGTAACAGCCCACGACAGAACGCCCGGAATTTTCACGCCGAGTCTCCGCCACTGATGATTGACCGCGAGCATTATCCCGTGCGCAAGACCCCAAAGAGCGAACGTCCACCCGGTGCCGTGCCATATGCCGACGAACAGCATACACAGAATTACGTTGCGCGTCCTCCTGAAATCACCTTCACGACTCCCGCCCAAAGGTATATACAGATAGTTCTTGATCCACGCACCCAAGCTCATATGCCAACGCCGCCAGAAATCTATTATGCTTGTCGACTTATACGGGGAAGCAAAATTTTCCGGGAGCTTCATGTTCAGCATCAGGCCAAGTCCCAAAGCCATATCGCTGTAGCCCGAAAAATCAAAGTACAACTGCACGCTGTAACTCAATGCCGCCGTCCATGCCTCAAAGAATGTCAGTATTCCCGCGTTCATGAACATAGTATTAACATCACGGGCTATCATATCGGCAATGCACACTTTCTTGAACATTCCCAGCACAAATAACGTTATGCCCCGCGCTATGTTCTCATAATTCGGTGTGAACATCTCATTGATTGCAGGGAGAAATTTTTTGCTGTCGGTGATAGGGCCTGAAGTTATGTGCGGGAAAAACATAACGTACCCGGAATACTCAAGCAGTGATGGAGATTTTACGGTGTTCCTGTAGACATCAATAATGTATGCTGTCTGTGTGAACGTGTAGAATGATATTCCCGGCGGCAGAACTCCACGACACTTGAACAGGCACAGCACCCCGAAATTGAACGCAATCACGGAATACAGCCATAATTTTTTCGCGGACGTGCTCTCTATCATTTTGCCGACAAAGTAATTCACGCACACTGAAAGCAATAACAGCGGGACATACCGCCAGTCCATGAAGCCGTAAAAGAATATCGATGACAGTATCAGCCACGATAACGCAAATTTTCTTGGGAGTGTGAAGAATATTACGAGTACAATGGGAAGGAACACAAAAATAAATTCGTACGAGTTGAAGGACATCATGCGCCCTCCTGCTCGTGAACTGTCAGAAGAGAATAATCAAGGCGATGTGCGATGTGCGATGTGCGATGTGCGATTATACACAAAAATCATCATAAAATCAAGCTCCTTCATAAAAAAATTATAGTGAGCAGCAAGTAATTATAGCCGCCCACCACTATTCACTACTTCATAATCATAGCGTCGTACAATGCCCGGACTGTCTCATCAAAATCCTCATCGTACACGCCCAAAATTATATTCAGGTCATCAGCTCCCTGGTTAATCATTCGTACTTTTATGTTTCTCGCGGCTATGGCATCGAACACACGCGCAAACATTCCCTTCACCGTGCCCATGCCCTTGCCTATTATCGCGATCAACGACAGATCCCGCTCGACAGTAACGCTTTCAGGGTTGATTGCGTTCTGAATTTCCCGGACAATTTCCGCACGTTTCAGGTCGAACATGGGACTCTTCACGACGATAGCAAAGTTATAGATGCCGGATATATAGTGCTCGCAGGATATGCCGTGCCGGGCGAATATACCCCATACTTTTTCACCCACGCCGTAAGTTTTGTTCAGGCCGAATTTCTCGATGCGTATGACTTTGTAGTTACGCCTTCCAGCGATACATGCAGCAACGTCGCGCTTTATGCCTTCAGGAAGCTCGTCCGTTATCAGCGTGCCTATATCATCAGGGTGGTGAATGTTATGAACACGAATCGGAATGCCCGTATCTTTCAGGAGCAGCGTTACGTCCTCATAGACTATCTTTATGCCCATGTATGTCAGTTCACGGAGTTCGGCATATGTGATGTTGCGCACGATTTCGGGGTCTTTCACGATTGCGGGGTCAGCACTGAACACTTCAGTAGCTTCCGCCCACTTCTCGTATAAATCAGCCTTCACAGCACGAGCTATTATTGCCCCGGTAGTATCTCCTCCGCCGCGAGCAAACGTCTTAATATCCCCGCCCGGTATAGTCCCGTAGAAGCCGGGAATTACAGCGCGTTCTTTGCCCTTCAGGGTGTCAGAAACAGCCGCAAAAGTCCTCTCCTCATTGAGTGTTCCGTCCCTGTTGAAGAATATCATGCGTGAAGCGTCGACAAATTCCCAGCCCATATAGGCCGACATGATTTTTGCCATTATGTATTCGCCGCGGCTCACGATGTGCTCATTGTTTTTGCCGAAAAATAAACTCTTCTTGATGTCAGCAATTTCCGGCTCAAGATTGAAATCCATTCCCAAGCCGTCAATGATTGCCCTGTAACGTTCCTCTATCAGCTTGAGAATTTCCATGAAGTCCTCTTTGTTCGAGTATCTTGCATGACATATATAAAGCAGGTCAGTTATTCTTGTGTTGTCCCCTGAACGGCTGCCGGGTGCTGATATTACGACATAACGCCGTGAAGGATCTGACTTGATGATGTCTGCTGTAGTCCTGACCCTTTCGGCATTAGCGAGTGAGAAGCCTCCGAATTTTGATACGATGAGACTGCTCATAATTATTCACTTCCTTCAATGCTGAATTATCATATTATTATACAGTGCATTAATTGATGTTTCGTAATCTGACTCATCAACTCCGACGATAATATTAAGTTCATCGCTCCCCTGATCTATCATGCGGACGTTCACTCCAGCCCCAGAAAGTGCCGTGAATACCCTCGCTGCCATTCCACGAACGCCGGCCATACCCTGACCCACTACAGCAATGCACGCAAGATTTTTCTCTATCGTTATGTAGTCGGGATCAAGAGTGTTCTTTATCTCGCGGAGAATGCTCTCTCTGTGTGCCTCGAAAGTCTGGTAGTTCACGACGACCGAAATAGTGTCTATACCCGTCGGACAGTGCTCAAAAGGTACGTTGTTTTTCGCGAAAATGTACAGGAGCTTTGCGCCGAATCCCGTCTCACCGTTCATCATGGACTTCTCGACCCTGATACTACAGAAGCCCTTGCGGCCTGCAATGCCCGTAACAGCAGAACGCTTCACTCCTGCGGAAATGTCAGCAGATATGTATGTGCCGTTGTCGCCCGGCCTGTTGGTGTTGCGTATGTTGATGGGTATCCCTGCTTTTCGCACCGGGAACACAGCGTCCTCATGAAGGACACTTGCGCCCATGTAGCTCAATTCGCGCAGTTCCGTGTACGTGATGCAGTCGATAACTCGCGGGGCTTTCACGATACGGGGATCCGCGCTCAACATGCCGCTTACGTCCGTCCAGTTCTCGTACAAGTCAGCATTCACCGAACGAGCTGCTATTGACCCGGTAACGTCGGAGCCTCCGCGCGAAAATGTCTTGATCCTGCCGTCATGACCTGTACCGTAAAAGCCCGGTATCACAGCATACTCACAGCCTTTCAGGATTTCGCCGAAAGTGTAGAATGTTTCGGACTCGTTGAGTGTACCGTTCTCGTTGAAGAATATTCCGTCTTTTGCGTCGACGAATGGGAAACCCAAGAATTTCGCGATGATTTTTGCGTTGATGTATTCACCTCTGCTTGCGGGGTAATCGGGGCTGTCAGAAAGATTTTCTGCTATCTCATGAATTTCTGATGACACATCAAAATCTATATTCAGCTCCCTCACGATTTCGGCATAACGTTCTCTGATGTTTGCGAGCGTTTCTGAAAAGTCTTCGTGGGACATGAACTTTTTGTGAAGCGTGTAGAGCATGTCAGTAATCTTTATGTCATCAACTGATCTTTTGCCCGGTGCAGAGACGACTATATATCTGCGTTCTGGATTAGACTTGATGATTTCTGCGGCCTTGCGTATCTGTGAAGCGTCTGCCAGTGAACTTCCTCCGAATTTTGCGACGATTATTTTACTCAATTATTATTACTCTCCTGCTGTGTTGTATTTGATGATTATACCTGCATGAACTATTGAGGCTGTAATTATTGCGTTGTATTCACACCATGCGCTGACACAATAATTATTCTCCTGCTGCGTTGTATCTCATGACAGCTCCTGCATGAACTATTGAGGCCGTAGTTATTGCGTTATATTCACACTCCGCGCCGACACAATAATTACTCACTCTTTATCTCATGACAGCTTCCGCATGACCCTGAAGGTGTTAGCTCTTGCGTTATGTTCACACCCCGCGCCGACATGATAATTACTCTCCTGCTGTGTTGTATCTCATGACAGCTCCCGCATGAAGTGCTGAAGCCGTAATTATCGCGTCATCTTTTGGCAGAAATTTATCGCTGTGAAGGGGATATTCACACCCTGCCCCGATGTGATAGAAACACCCTGTACGCGCCATAATGAAGCACCCGAAATCCTCGCTGATGAACAACGGCTTCTCTATCACTATGACTTTCTCATTGCCGAGAACATCACGCGCTGTGTCCTCAACGAGTCGTGTCAGTTTATCGTTATCGTTGACTATTCCGGGACATGAATCAGTGATTTCGCACTCACACTTTGCCCCGAACTTGGCCGCAACTCCTTCACACACGCTCGCTAACTCTCTGCACATTCGGGAGCGTTCAGTTATTCCGTAAGTGCGGATTATTCCGGTGAGTTCTGCTTTTCCGGCCAATATGTTATTTGCTGTTCCCGCGTGGAAAGTCCCGGCACTGACGACCCCGCCCGAAATTTTCAGGATTTCCGGCACAACATGAGAAGCCGCCTCGATAGCGTCAATGCCTTTATCGCGCTGGGCTCCGTGTGCAGATTTCCCGATGATGTTCACCTTCCATGTTGCTGATGCCGCGTAGAAATTCCCATACTTTATGCCGACAGTCCCGGCCGGTAATGCAGGGTCAACATGCGCACCGAAAACAGCATCGACATCACTAACTGCTCCCGCGTCAATCATTCTCTGTGCACCGCCTTCACCTTCTTCATCGGGCTGAAAGAGAAACGTAACAGAGCCGCATAACTCGTCTTTATGCCTTGAGAGTATCATTGCCGCACCTAGTGCACCCGTCATGTGTACGTCATGTCCGCACGCGTGCATTATCCCCTCATTACGTGATGAGAAATCACAC